>CACXHF010000315.1 GCA_902767305.1 uncultured Eubacteriales bacterium | reverse complement strand
TGTTTGATCTTTCCGGTGAACAGCGGGTGAATATGACAACGGATACGCTGCTTGAAATGTACTCAAGTTCAACGCATGAAAAATTTGATAATGATCGGATGCTCTTCGAAAAAGCGAACAATGCCTGAAATGCATGGAATCCGGCAGATTTTTTCGGAGGCAAATCGGCACGGCCGATCAAAATGTCGGCCTGTGACGCATTGAAAGGAAGCGTATGAGCAGGAAACGAATTCTTGTGATTAACACGGGTGGTACCATCGGAATGATCCGGACAGAGCATGGGTATGCCCCGCAGAGGGAAGCGTTTCACGAGCTTCTTAAGCAGATTCCGGAACTGTCAGCACCGGTCATGCCTGAGTGGGATATGGTGGATATGGACCCGCTTCTGGATTCCTCCAACATTACTGTCTTTGAATGGAATGCCATCGGTGAACGGATCGCCAGTCAGTATCATCTTTATGATGGGTTTGTCGTACTGCACGGAACGGACACGATGGCCTATACGGCCTCAGCCCTGTCATTCATGCTCCGGAAAAACAACAAGCCGGTGATTCTGACCGGATCGCAGATTCCTCTGTGTGAAGTCCGTAATGACGCACGGGATAATCTGATCACGGCACTGCTGATTGCCGCAGGCAGTTTCGTTCATGAGGTGTGTCTGTATTTCGGAGGAAAGCTGCTCCGGGGAAACCGGGCGATTAAGTATTCGGCAGACGATCTCATTGCTTTTGAATCGCCGAATTATCCTGTGCTGGCGGATGCGGGAATTGAAATCCGTTATCATCATGCAGCTCTTCTGCCGCCATGCGAGGAAGGCTTTTCTCTTCAACGGCTGGTGAACATTCCTATTGGAGTAATCAAGGTTTTCCCGGGAATTCAGTTTGAACTCTTTGATTCAATCATGACAGAAAAACTGAAAGGAATCGTCATTGAAACCTTTGGCGCGGGAAATATCCCGAGACATGCTGATTCACTGCTGCCCATTATCCGTAAAGCCTGTGAAAACGGAACCATTATCATTGTCTGTTCCCAGTGTCCGCATGGAACGGTATCCCTCGGTGCCTATGAAACATCCAGTGCACTGAAAGAGGCAGGAGCGATCAGCGGATATGATATTACAACTGAAGCGGCTGTAGCAAAGCTGTATTATCTGTTCAGCCGGGGATTGACTGTTCAGGAAATCCGTTCTAAAATGGAGAAGAGTTTACGCGGCGAAGTGACGGTATTCTGACAGAAACGTTCAGTTTCTTCCGAAGAGAGTACATTTTCTGTCAAATACGAAAAGCTGAAGTCGGTAATGACTTTGGCTTTCGTTATATTTGGGAAGGATATCGCCGGGAGATTATTATACAGATACAGGATATCCAACGGGATTTCTCAGGATCGAGAAGATGAAAGTACCTGCCAGAGCGAACGTTAGTGCAGAGCAGGTGCAGCGAAAAAAAGGGATGATTGTTGAGTTTGTCCCGATTTTCAGGCTTTTCGTCCCTGAACCATTGATAAACAGCATCTGGGGGATTATGATAGAATTATCATGATGCGGGCTTCGACAGGCCGGATGTCATCAGGACGCCGGCAGTCGGGAGAACGGAAAGATATAACCGGTCCATCAGACGGACAGTCAAAAGGAGTGAACCCGACAAATGGGATTATATGAGCAGCTGCTCTCCGGCGAGTGCAAGCTGGCAGTAGTTGGAATGGGATATGTGGGCATGCCGCTGGCATTGGCATTTGCAGAGCATCTGGGTGTCATCGGATTTGATGTGAATGCCCGGAAAATTGCGTTGTATCAAAGCGGAATTGATCCGACAATGGAAGCGGGAAACGAGAAAATTCGCAGAACGAAAGTGGAATTTACCAGTGATGAGAACCGTCTTTCGGAAGCCGGTTTTTTTGTTGTAGCTGTTCCTACGCCGATTTTTGATGATAAAAAACCGGATCTGAGGCCGGTTGAGTCGGCCAGTGAGATTGTCGGACGGCATTTAAGAAAAGGGGCAGTCGTTGTTTTCGAATCAACAGTCTATCCGGGTGTGACCGAACATGTCTGTGTGCCGATTCTGGAAAAGGCATCGGGACTTATCTGCGGCCGGGATTTCAAGGTAGGCTATTCACCGGAACGAATCAATCCCGGTGATCGTGTTCACCGCCTTGAAAACATCCGAAAAATTGTCTCTGGAATGGATGCTGAATCCCTGAATGTGATCCGCTCTACATATGATCTGATCATTGAGGCAGGCACATATCCGGTATCCAACATCCGGACGGCAGAGGCAATCAAGCTGGTAGAAAACAGCCAGAGGGATATCAATATTGCGTTCATGAATGAGCTGGCGATGCTTTTTGATCTCATTGATATCGATACCAATGAGGTTGTTGATGGAATGAATACCAAATGGAACGCATTGGGGTTTCGTCCTGGTCTGGTGGGCGGCCACTGTATCGGCGTGGATCCTTACTATCTGGTCTACGAAGCGGAAAAACAGCGTTTTACCGATCAGATTGTAATGGCCGCAAGACGAGTTAACGATGTAATGGGAAAATTCATAGCACGTGCCACGATTCGTCAGATGTCTCGGGCCGGACTTGCACCAAGTCATTCCAAAGTGGTGATTCTGGGACTCACCTTCAAGGAAAACTGTCCGGATATCCGGAATACCCGGGTAGTGGACATCATTGATGAACTGAAAGAATACAATGTGAAGCCGATTATTTGCGATCCTATGGCGGATCCTGAAGAAGTGCGAAGAGAATATGGGCTGGAACTGACAGATATGTCAGGTCTGCACGGTGTGGACTGCCTGATTGCGGCTGTTTCCCATGATCAGTACAGGATGCTGTCAAAAGAGGATGTACTGGCGTTTTACGAAGGGAGTACCAACGCCTGCCGTGTTCTGATTGATGTAAAGGGCATGTTCGATCGGCATGATTTTGAACAGATGGAGAATATGATTCTCTGGAGGCTGTGAATCCGACGAGGTAGACGATGAGTAATGTGAACGGACTGGCGATTCATGAGAATTTTGTAGAATTTCGCAGAAAGTGGCAGCTTCTTGCACTTGAGGAAGCCGGCAAATGGACGGACAGTACAGATACACAGATGATGCTGGCCGATGTAGTGCTGGCGTCTCTTCGCAGGGAGTATGAAAACAAAACTCCAGCGGAAAATATGACCTATTTCATCCGCGCACAGGCATGCTTGATTTTCAGCATCACAGGGGACAGCACAGAATCGCTGAAGGAATATGCCGAACGTCATATGCTGATAGACAGCATTCCGGAAAGAAGCACGATTCAGAGGTCTGAGGGATACCGTCGGAATCACGAAAAACCTTCATACGATGATAAGGTGAGTGTGCGGAGTTTGCAGCTTTCAGAGGAATCCGATCGGAGCAATACGGTTTCCAGGAAGCGACGGCGCAGGGAGGAACGGGCTCATTACGTTTCATACAGCGATTACTTTGGAGCGGATACGGATGTTTTTATTCGGAATGACGAAGTAGATTCTGTAAGACCTGCTTCTCCGGACAGGCGTGACCTGATGGAAGAACTGCAGCCTGTGTCAGCGGACAGCAAAGAGAAACTGGCCAGAGACAGGCAGGCAGATTCTGAAGCAGCACCTGTCAGTACGCCATTCGAGCCTGTTTCGGATGCAGCCGGATCCGTCAGAACGGAAACGTCTGCATCTGCAGATTCTGCGGCACCGGTCAGTCAGCCGGCCTCTGTGCCGCCGCAGACTCCTGTCAGGGCTGCAGCAGCTCCGGCGGAAAAGCGGAGTTCGGATACCTATTATGATCCGGATAGAACGCAGTTCTGGACTCCTGGACCGATTGAGGAAACCGAGCATGTGGTGGAGGAGATCTCCATTCCTGACGAAGAGAAGACGGATAACGGATCTCCACGTCTTTCTCTTATCAATACATTCCTCTTTATTGCCATGATTGCTTCATTTATTTTTATGGTCTATGAATCCCGCGTGTTTCAATATTTCCTGCTGTGAGGTTAACAATGAAAAAGCATAAAGAATTCAGAAAGTTTCTCGGACGGTACAAGGCAGCTGAGGTAGACCGGTATCTCTCGGAGCTGGACCAGGAGATGGAATCTCAGGAGGCGAAACTGGAAGAAAGACGGCGTGCGGCCGAACAGGAAAGTCAGTCGTTCCGGGAGCAGGCGGAACGGGAAAGACAGGAAAAAGCAGCCCTTGGAGAACAGCTTGGACGTGCGGCGGAGGTACACCGGATTGATCAGATGAATGCCGAGATGCTTCGAAAAGAGATTCGAAACCTTGAAAAGCGGCTTGCCGGTGCCAGTGAGGAAAACAGAAAATGTCTTTCAGAAAACAGACGTCTGCAGGCTGAGCTGGAGGAGGCACGCCGGAAACAGGAAAACATGAAGGAAGAGCTCTCTTTTGCTCAGCTCCAGGCGGAACAGCTCGGACAGCGCGCTGCCAGCATGAAGAAGGAAATCGGGCAGCTTGAAAAGATGATTGAGTCAAATCCCGTGGGGGAGGCCAATCAGAAGGCACAGAAAATCGTTCAGGAAGCGGTGGATACCAGCCAGAAAATGCTGGATGATGCGGAGAATGTCCGTTCACAGGCAACGGCTGCTGTCCGTGCGGCCTATTTTAATGCCATGGGTTTCCGCCAGGTGATTGAGGAGCGCTTCGTAAATCTCCAGCATGAGCTGGACAAGACCATGGGGTCCCTTCGGATGCTGCAGTCACCGGGGGAGTATCCTGTGTATGTTTCCGGAGGAAAAAGTGAGTAACAGATTGTTTGCGGCACTTCTGTCCCTGTTCAGTCTCCTCTTTCTGATTTCCGGCTGTTCAGCCTTTTCACGGAAGACAGAGGATATTCCCGAAACAGAGGTGAAACGGGTAACACCGACGCCGATGCCGCGTATTGATGCTGCGCCTGCCAAACTCCTGAGCAGAGTGGAAACAGATCAGAAAGTCGTTGCTCTGATCTTTGAGGGATATACAGACGATCTCACTGTGGAGGCAATTGCTCAGATTTTGCGGGATCGTGGTGTTCCCACAACCTTCTTTGTGTCGGGGGTTACGGCGGATGAGCATGGAGATCTTCTTAAGAAAGTCGCCGAAATGGGATTTGATATCGGAAATTATGGAATGAGCGGGGCGAAAAAGCTGGAACGGCTGCCTGCGTATCAGAATGCGGAGCAGTTTACCAAAACGCAGAACCTGATCGAAAATGCCGTCGGCACCCGTCCTGCCTATATCCGCTGCAACGGAACAGTATATACGGACGATGTTCTTCGTGCTGTCACGGCAGCCGGAATAAAAGAAGCGGTAGAACCCAGTGTATACCTGAATCACCGCAGTTTTAAAAATGAAGGCGACGCCGGTGTTTATACAGAATCTGTAATTTTAGGCAGCATTATTTCAGTTAAGCTGGGGCAGGAACTGGATAAAGACGAGTTTGGTGATGAGGGAAATAAGCTCGACGAACGGCCGGCGATTGACCCAAGCCCCGGTATTCGCAGGGAATGGGAATCTACGGATGAAAAATTTGTCGAACTTCCGACAATGATTGGCTGGCTGGTGGACTGGCTGAGGAACGATGGCTTCAAGCTGGTGAGTCTTGGGGACCTTGAGAGTTCACATGTTACGTTGCTCGAAAAAAAGAGAGAACTCAGTGAGAATGAAAAAGCACTTCTTACGTATAAAAAAGATGAGCTTCCGGTAACAGAAGAGCCGCTGACAGCTGGCCGTACTCGGGCGGGAGCCCAGGAGGAATTCAACGGTGCTGTCTTTATTGGAGATTCAGTAATGGCTGGTGTCGGTGATTATGTACAGTGGCGCCGGCAGGTCAACCCATCATATTTCTCGGATGCTGTATTCCTGACAGAAAACAATATGACGGTTGAATCACTTCTCAGAAGGGTAGAACCTATAGAAGACCGTCTGCAGCAGATGAGACCCCGCAGTGTCTGGCTGTGTCTTGGATTTGCAAGCTCTGAGGGATATAAACGGGAGGCTTATCTGACAAATTACCGGCTGCTGATTTACCGCATTCGCAAGCAGAATCCGGATGTCCGAATTATCGTGATGAGTATTCCACCACGTCTTGAGGGCTACACAGGTATCGGAAATGAACAGCGATTCAGACTGAATCTGATGTTATGTGCCATGGCGAGAATGTACGGTCTGGGATTTGTGGACGCCGCATTTCCCCTTCGTGACAAGACGGGTGCACTGGACGCTTCGTACTGTCTGGA
Source organism: uncultured Eubacteriales bacterium (assembly GCA_902767305.1). GTDB lineage: Bacteria > Bacillota > Clostridia > Christensenellales > Aristaeellaceae > Ventricola. The sequence continues at coordinate 47,227 of CACXHF010000315.1, read as the reverse complement.
TGCAGTGACTTACGGAAAGCATCTGAATGATGCCGGATGTGAGACATTCCTGTCCTTTGTTCAGATGCATATGCCAGAGTAAACAGAGGAAGATCTATGAAAAAAAAGAAGGTTATCGAGGATCGCATACTTGAGGCGCAGGGGGATCGCAGACTGATGCCCAATGTTCCGGATCCGTCCAACCGTCGCAGCAATCATGACCGGCGGGACAACAAGTCGGACGATGAATCCAGACCCCAGTATGCCACCTATGCAGGACAGCGCTTCAATGTACATGTCGATACTCGGGTTTTGCTTGATAACGGGAACAGCTTTACCGGAACCACGATCGATATTTCGCAGACCGGGATGATGCTCTTAGTTCCCCGTGAGGTACGTAATGTTCCTTTTGAAAAAGAACAGCATCTTCGACTGACTTTCCGCCTGCAGGAAGGGGATCTGCAGGAGGGAACAGAAAAGAAATACAAAAAGATATCAGCAAAAATCATGCGGGTTATCGGCGACAGGGAAAAACTGGCTATCCAGTTTTCCCATCCTCTCTATGAAGAGCGTCGGAAAACCGACGGCCTGCTCTTTACCCTTTCTGTTCTGTTCCTGTTTCTGTGTACATTAATAATCATGTTCATGCGGGTGGAGAGCATTGCGGAGTTTGCCAAAAGTCCGATGATTTACGGGTACAGCATCCTGACGGCACTGTTCCTGCTGACGAGGTATCTGTTTGGTGTGTTCTACCGCCCGATACCCGTGGATCCGAACTTCACACCCAGCGTAACCGTGGTCATTCCCTGTTTTAATGAGGAGGAATGGATCCGGACAACTATCCTCAAGTGTGTGGATCAGGACTATCCGGTGGATAAGCTGGAATTCATTATTGTGGATGACGGTTCTTCTGACAATTCGGCGGAGGTAATCAAGAAAACCGTTGAGGATCTCCGAAAAGAAGGTCCGCAGTACGATATTGAAAACAGGGTTCGGGTGTTTTTTCAGAAGTACAATCAGGGCAAACGTGAGGCCATGGGTATCGGTATCCGGAACTGTCGGACTGACCTGATTGTCTTTGTGGATTCGGACAGTTTCCTGCAGCCTAACGCCATTCGCTGTCTGGTGCAGCCCATGCGTGATCCCCAGACAGCCGGTGTGGCAGGACGGACAGATGTGGCTAATATCTACACGAATCACCTGACTAAAATGCAGGCGGTTCGCTATTATATCTCTTTCCGTGTCATGAAGGCAGCAGAGGCTTATTTCGATTCCGTCATGTGTCTGAGCGGCCCGCTTTCCTGTTACCGGATCACCGCTGTCCGTGAGGTGTTTGACAAGTGGATTAATCAGAAATTCCTTGGGCAGAAAGCGACATTCGGTGATGACCGGAGTCTGACCAACTATGTGGTAGAGCATCACCGGACGTATTATCAGGATACGGCCGTCTGTTCGACCATCGTTCCAAACCGTCATCGGCAGTTCCTCCGTCAGCAGATGCGCTGGAAGCGGTCCTGGCTGAGAGAGTCACTGCGGGCGGGGCGCTTCATCTGGCGCAAGCAGCCGTTCATGTCATTTTTCTTCTATCTTGGTCTGCTGGTTCCGCTGATTGCTCCGGTGATTGTTCTGTACAATGTCGTTTATATTCCGATTGTGCATCAGATATTTCCGACGACATTCCTGCTTGGTCTGCTCATGATGTCACTCATGATGTGCTTTGCACAGCTGATTCTCAAAAAGAGCACGCTGTGGATTTATGGTCTGCTGTTCTGTCTGTATTATGAGTTTTTCCTGCTCTGGCAGATGCCCTGGGCATGGGTGACGTTCTGGGTCAATGACTGGGGCACCCGTGGAAAAGGAAAGAAGCGTGCAGTGAAGAATGATCCCGGGGAAGGTTCGATCGGATCTACGCAGGCAGGGGTGATGGCAAATGGATGACAGATGGCTGCGGCGAAAAAACCGACTGAAAGTAATTCGGACTGTTTTTGAATTGCTGGTCATGATTTTCGCTGTTGTATGGGTGTTTTTATCTCTGAAAAGTTATAAAGAATCACGATCCAATCCAAGTGCCCTGCCGCCGGCAAATGAGAGTACCATGATTCCCTCCGATTTGATTACAGAGGGATATGATAGCATGGGACATGCCTCAGGAACGCATTTCATAGCTCTTGCATATAATGGAGTGGTAGTAAAGCCTATTGAAGGCGGCAAGATTGTCAATCTTCAGGCGTTCAAGGAACAGATGCAGACTCTGAAGGCATCCGGTTATCAGACGATCTCCCAGGAGGATATCCTGCGGGCGTATAAGAATGGGGCCAATCTGCCGGAAAAAGCGATGCTGCTGATTTTTGAAGACGGCATCAATGACAGCGCCATATGGGTTCAGCCAACCCTTGAAGCGTGTAATTACAAAGCCACCATGTGTACCTATGCAGAGAATCTGTCCGACACTGAAAATCTGTATGTAACGGGCAAGTCTGCCCGTGAACTGATGGATTCCTCCTACTGGGAGATGGGATCCAATGGATACCGGCTCAGCTACATTAACATATTTGACCGCTATGAAAACTATTTCGGGCACATGAATACGGCGGAGTTTCTGAAAGTGCATCATTATCTGAGGCGTGATTACAACCATTATCTCATGGATTTTCTTCGGGATGAAAATCGTCTCCGTCAGGAATCGGTGGAGGAAATGGAAAAGCGCATCGAATGGGATTATGGAAAAATGGCTGAACTGTACAATCAGGATTTCGGCTTTGTTCCCTCACTCTATATTCTGATGCATTCCAATACCGGGGCATATGGGAACGACCCGCTGGTAAGCCGCAAGAATGAAGAAATGATGCAGAAGGTCTTCGGCATGAATTTCAACCGGCAGGGGACTTGCCTCAATATGATGGATTCCTCAGTGTATGATCTGTCCCGCCTGCAATCCAGACAGTATTTCTCAGCAAATCATCTGATGATGAGAATCTGGGACGATACCGGACATCAGGTCATGTTCCGTCTTGGAGATGAAGAGCAGGCAAAAGCCTGGGAGCGTCTTGAGGGTGTTGCAGAATATTCTGATCATCGGATTATTCTGACTTCCATGCCTTACGGAAAAGGAACGATTGTTCTTGGCAAGGAGCTGCCGCCTGATTTTGAACTGAGCGTCCGGCTGCAGGGAAATGTGGTAGGTCAGCAGTCCATCTCGATGAAGACGGATGAAAACGGTGAAGGCGGGGTAACTGTATGCCTGCATAATAACTGTCTCTATATCTATGATCCGTCGGGAGATGCTCCGATTTTTGAACTGGATCTCCTGGAATTTGACGGAGGTCCGTATGAATCTGTCCCGGAAAACGAACTGGCAGGGAAAATCGCCTGCTGTGAGGCGATCATTGCTTACGATGAGGATGAGGCACGCCGGGCAGAGGCACAGACAAATCTGGATTATCTGAATACCCTTCGTGTTCTGTCAATTCAAGAAGGCGCAGAGCCGTTTATTCCTGAACTGGATATCGATGAACAGGACGACCGGCAGCTGCGGATTCAGTGCTCAGGGTCACGGATCAGTCTTTGGCTGGATGACCGACTGATTATCGATCACCTGAAGGTATCAGAAGGCAGAGGAACACGGCTGGTACTGGGTTCTCAGGTGACCATGGATAATGAACGCTTCAGCCAGACAAACCTTTCCGATGATGTCTATGATGCTGTTTTCAGGGATCTGCGGATTTCGAGTTCCATCGGACCTGAGGTATACTCCTATGCAGAATCGGTGGAGGAAACGATAACCAATGTCGGTTTTGTGGACCGTGTAATTCGCATTTTCAGAAATCTGTTTAAATAACAGGAGGAGACGAATGAGGAAACTACTGACGTTTCTGCTGCTACTGCTTGTTCCTGTTGACGGACTGATGGAAAACGGTGCGTGGCTGACCTACTGGGATGCGGATGGCGCACTGGAGGAAGCTGCCAGATTTGAGAGCAGTCTGGATGAGGTGATCTGTTTCGAGGCATATTTTTCTCAGAACGGAACGGTGATTCTGCCTGAGGAGACTGAAAACATGCTTCAGACACTTGAGCGTCCGAATGTCTATTTATCTTTGGTTAATGATGTCGAGATAGAGGACGGAAAAATCGTCCAGAAATCGAAGGATTTTCTGATAAAACACCTTAAGGGCGAGAATGCACAGAGAATGCATATTGACGAGATTCTCAAGCTGGTGGATACCTGTCATCTGGCAGGGCTTGAGATCGACTACGAGAATTTAAAAAAGGATCAGGAGCTTTGGGCGGACTTTGCTGCCTTTATCACGCGACTCCATGCGATTCTCAGCCGGGACGGCATTGCGCTTCGGGTGGTTCTCGAATGTACTGCACCGATCTACTGTTCACTGCCGGAGGGACCGGAGTATATCTGTATGTGTTATAACCTGTATGGCTATCACAGCGGACCAGGGCCTAAAGCGGACCTTCCTTTTCTGAGCGAGGTCGGAACTAACTGGCAGAGTGTTCCCGGAAAGGTGCGTATGGCATTTTCAACCGGTGGATTTCTCTGGAACTCAGGGAAAGTTGTGCGGGCACTTCGAGAAAAAGATGCTGTCGAATTTCTTGCAGAAAACGGTGTAAAACCGGAACGTGATTCTGACAGTGGAGCGATGAAGGCGGAGATTCCCGGTAAAACCGGAGGGACCCTCTGGTATGCGGATGGAACGACCCTGCTGACATGGCGTCAGCATCTGGAAAAAATGGGGTATCATCACTTCGATCTGTTCCGGCTTTCCGGAAATGAAACGGAATCACTTGAAAAGTTCCTTCAGGCAAAGACGGAGCCTGTATCTGAATTAAATGTGTACGGTAATCTTGACAGGGAGTAAACTATGAATCGAAAAGGTCGTCAGATTCTTCTGATGGTGTTTTTGCTGGTGCTGACTACGGCATTTATCGGAATCGGTTTCTATTTTATCCGGAATCCGATACAGTTTCCGGAGAAGAAGGAAACGAAGATCATGCCGGAGGAGTTGTATCGGCCGTACGAGGCAGTAGAACCGACGGTACAGACACAGGAAGTGAAAAAATACGAAGAGCTGACTGACGGGTACATCCGGGCAGAGGTGAAGCCACGGTTTTATACGACCCGGCGTGCCACTGTCTTTACGTTTTCCGGCCTCACTAACGTGACGGAGGTCAATGGTGTGCTGGATGTTCTCAGAAATACGGGCAGCAGTGCGACTTTTTTCGTCACTCTGGATGAACTCGAAAAAAGCAGTGATCTGGTACATGCAATTAAAAAAGCCGGACATAATCTTGGACTCTCCATTCAGCCGGATGCGCATACCAGTGTGAGTGCTCTCAAAGAAAAACTGATGGCGGCCAGCGATCTGCTTCGCAGTGAATTTGGAGAAAATGAACAGATCTTTGTACGCTCAACATACGGCGCTGCTTCTCAGGTCCTTTTGAACGCTGCAGGTTCCTGTGGACTTGAAGTCCTTTCACAGATGAAAGAGGTTGTTTCTCAGAATATTACCCGCATGACCAGCGTCGAAGATGCTCTTCCTCTTGTTGTATCGGTCAATGATGGAAAATTCCAGAGAGGTGAGATTGTTCACTTTCAGATGGGCCTGATTCAGCATAATGATTTTCTGCTTCCTGAACTGCTGAATGCACTGATTAAAACCAACTGTGTCTATCCGGTTCAGTCTGCGGCAATGGTTGCCGCTGACGTGGCGGAAAGGTATACCTATCCGGTGCCCCGAAACCGGATTCTGTCCGAGGTGCTTGACCGGATTCATCCCGGATATCTTGATGGTCTGTCCGATCAGGAAATCATGGAGCGTATTACAAAGGGATATGTGGGAATAGACTGGGTCAACAGCCGCCGGTTTCTCCCGGGATTTGAGCTTTCGGAAATCCAGAAAATGGACAAACGCGGGTTAATTCCCAATGAGGAGAACATGGTATTCCTGACCTTTGACGACTGGGGAACGGATGGAACAGTGGACCAGCTTCTTCAGGTACTGGAGAAACACCATGCGACAGCGACATTTTTTGTACGTACGCAATACATGCCGTATAATCCGAACCTTTTACGGGCAATTGCCAAAGCAGGACATACCATTGGCTGCCATACGCATCAACATCTGAAACTTTCAAACGAAATCACAGGGACAAATTATGCGGAGCTGAGTGATGAAGAGGCAGAAGAACTGCGCGATGACATGGTTATCAGCTATAATGCGATGCAGGATGTCATAGGTGATATGCGTGATGCCAACGGAAAGGCTTCTCTGAGTCTTCTGTTCCGGCCACCAACGCTTGCTGTCGGCAAAAAAGGTCTGACCGCTGTGTTTGACTGTGGATTTACACACAGTATTTCCGGGTTCTATACTTCCAGTGACTATAAGGCGGAGAGTGCAGAAACGCTGGCGCGGCAGATCAAGAGGAACATCCGGAGCGGAGCAGTTATCGTTATGCATTTCTCTGATACTGCAGTATATACAGCAGAGGCACTGGATATCGTTCTGACTGAGCTTGAACAGGAAAAGAAGCCGTTCAGGTTTGTCGGTCTCAATGCAGTCTACTGATTTCCTGTTTCTATTCGTGCGATCTGGCAAAAAAATCAGTTGAAGCGGGAATTGCTCCCATGCTATAATAGAGACAAAGAACATATCAGGTTTGCAGGGGGGGATTTCCTGCAGACACAGATAAGAAAAAGTGGGAGATGATGAACAGGATGAAGCGTATACTGATCTGCCTTATGGTGCTCCTGATGGTCAGTCTGAGTGGGTTAGCTGTAGCGGCGGAGGCTAAAAAGACATCCAAACTGAATTATGAGGTTCAGGAGATTGAGAGCTTTACCGGCTATGTCAAAACCAAAAAAGCTGGTGCACGGCTGAATCTGCGGGAACATCCGCAGTTCGGCGCACGGGTTCTTAAAAAACTGGATCCGGGGACCGAGCTTAAGGTTGTTGGCGTATGGAAGAAATTTTATAAGGTTGAGGTAGACGGACTGACCGGTTTTGTACAGAGCCGCTATGTATCTACCTACTATCCGCTTGCTACGACACCGCTTCATACCTACTATCCTGCGATGCGTGAACTGGCGGAACCGGTGATTGTATCTATTTCACCTGCCCGAAAGGGTGGATTTGTCAACATGCGGACCGGCCCGTCCAGAAGTGAACCGGTAGCAAAGTACCTGTATGAAAACCAGGTTCTGCTGCTTCTGGCAGTTGACCGTGTGTGGGTCAAAGTGCAGGTACCGGAAACGGAACAAGTTGGCTATGTGATGCGTCACTTCGTCAATGGACTGTAAGCAATCTGAAAAAGGCGGAACTGCGTGCAGTTCCGCCTTTTTTATATAAGGATGAATGACAATGTGGAAATTTGTTCATGGACAATGTGTGGCAAGCATCAAATAGAATTCCGGATTTATGAAGCTCCTCATCAATGAGATAATCTGGCCATGGCACATGCCGGACTGAATCGGGATGAGGAGCCTCCTTATTTGAATCGGCATTCTGGCTTGATGATATTCACTGTCAGAACAAGTGCTGCCGGGATCAGCTTATCTTGTAGGCAAATTACTCCGGCATATCGTGCCCCATCACTTCAAGCGCGCGAAGAGATGGAAAGGCGGATGGATCTTCACTTTTTATCAGCCGTTCAAGACGAAGCCAGCGTACCTGCCGGTTTCCAAGTTCAATCCACTGACGTTCAGGGGTCTTCTGCAGTTCAAAGGGAACGTCATCTCCATTTGAATCTGTCAGATGACCGCTTATCCAGTAGGCGTCATGCGGGAAATCCGCCCGCAGTGTAAGAGCAGCCCGGCTGATGATCACCTCACGTCCGAAGTCAATTTTGCACCAGGCGTCTGTCCGTGCACCAATTCCCCAACTCTCATATGGCCAGGCGCCATGAGATGAATTGAAGCGAAGTCCATCGACGACGTTGCGGGCGGCAAAGACAGATTCATTTCGAGTTTCCACGTTTGCGGTGCAGTGCGGATAAAAATCTGTGTTTCCTCGAAGATCAGCGGGATTTCGGGCAAGATCCCGACAGGTATTCCTTTCGCCCGGTGTCATTATTCGAGCAGTAACGATATGCCGGATGCCTTCGAAAGCGCCTGGAGCATAGGCAAGACGGTGTTCCCCCGTGGGAACCGTCCAGGTCATTTTTCCATCAGGCAGATAGACCTCGCCTTCGGGCAGGGAAACATCCATGCGAACCATCAGGGAACTGTGGGGAGATGTGACAATTTCAATCCGGTCTTTCGGTTCCCAGACCCGGTCTATGCAGAGAAAGGCAGTATCGTCATGCTGTGCTTCGCCAAGTATCATATTCTGCCCATTCCATACGCGTATCTGTATCATTCTGTTTATCTCCTTCCGGAAGTATAAATGATTAATCATTAAAGACTGATGGAGATTTTGTCTGTCAAGAATACAGGATAAATCCGGTCGGTCAGACGCCAGTATCTTTCGGGACGATGATCATATTGGGCCAGCGATTTTTTATTCGTTCATCCGGATATTGATTATCGATAAACTGTTCCAGCTTTGTATGGGCTGCAGGATTGGTATGACGCTGGTTATAACGGATCAGGGCGGTCATTGTCAGGGCTCCATTGAGAGTCATGACAGCAACCAGTACCCAGGTGATAATTTTCCCGGTCACGGGCGGAATTTTTTCAATCAGTTTTGACATGGAAGGATAGATAATCCGTACCCAGACCAGACTGAGAAGTCCCCAGAAGAAACAGAACAGAAGGTTGGTACGGCCGCCGATATTCAGTGGAAGATGTGAATATGTCCAGAAAATAGTTCCGAAAACCAGTTCTGTAAAAACACTGCAAAGATATTCATAGACTCCGCCGATAAAGAAACCGCCAAAGAAAACATAGACATAGGACTTGCGTGCAAGACGTGTCAGAGAGATGGTCAGCAGGACTGCACCGATGCCCCAGACAAAGCTGAAAGGCCCGTAAAGGACACTGGAGCGGTGCATCCAGCGGTGATCGACGAACCCGCAGTACAGAAATTCTACCAGGTCGCCGACAAGCGCCGAGATGAGGAATACCCAGATCAGTTTATCGAAGCTGAGTCCTTTTCCAAAGGTATATTCGGCATCATCACTGTCACTGAGACTGGGGATTCCCGGATAGGCACGCTGAATGCGGTTCCAGATATGCTGCTGCAGGCGGTTAGACATGCGTGCACGACTTGACTGTTCATACAGTTCCTTGTATTTGCCGTTTCGACAGGAGGTAACAACCAGAATCAGGTCTGCCAGAATGATCAGCCAGAGAATGATGGTCAGAATCTGAATCAGCAGGGACGGAATAAAAGAGAGAAGCAGAAGCACGGGAGCATGAAGCAGATGGTAGGCAATGAAATAACCTAATGCGATCAGGAGAGATCCGACAACGCCTTTGACGTGGCCGTCAAACAGACTGCTGCGCTTTGCCCAGGATATTCCGGGACAGAGACGGTGGATTGTCCAAAGACACAGGCGTTCAATGACGGAGGATACGATAAGGGTATTGACATACTGAAAGAAAAGGTTTGTTCCGAAGGTCGGGAGAATGCTGACCAGGACAGACATGGTCAGGCCGTAGTTCAGGATAAAAGGCATAGTCAGAAAACCAGCGTTAATCAGTTTCCGCTGTGAAAAAGAATAAACCAACGTTTCAAATCCCCAGCCGATAAAACTGTAAATCAGAACAAAGAAGGCAAGCTGATATGGTTCATAGATCATAGAACACCTCTTTGGATTTTAACTATATAATTTCAAGGAAAGTTATACCCGAAGTGTCTGTCAGTGTCAAGTTTTTTGTGCATTGGAGATTGATTCGGACGGATTGAAAAAGAATTCAGATCTGAACCTTTTCTGGGTGACCATTTATAATAGCCTTATAAGCATACTGGCTACTCAGGAAAATATGTTTTGTAAACTGGAAATATACAAGTGAAGAATGACAGGATATGATACTTCTGAAACGAATAGGTACGGAAAGAAACAGGATGACTCCGGAAATGTCCGGCGAATCGTGGATGGAGATCATCTGCATGTGGCTGTATATACAGGATTACGTAGATTAATCTATGTCATTGTTTCTTCGGCAAAAAGATTATACAAGAAGCTCTTTGAAAGCGCTCTTTGAAAGCTGATTTTTGAGAGAAAAGATCCGTTGAAGAGAGTTTTGAGTTGTGGTATCATGAAAGTTACAGAAGAGAGAGTTAATTCGAAGGGATTTTTTAAACAGGCTTTGAACGGCATGTTTGCATTCTGAACGACACTTGCGACAAACGTCTTCCGGGCAATGTGAAACCGGATATGTTACATCGTGGAGGCTATGATTATCGATCCGATGTGGTTCTGGATCTTTTCCAGTGAATGTCTGTGTGAACATGAAGTTGCCGATTTGAAAAAAGCAGCCCGGGAAAAACGGGATGATGCCCTGATGCAAACCTACCGCTTTGTTGAACTGTTGTTGTGGAAGCTGCAGCATTACAGTCACATGGTTTCGGAAGGATAAAAAAGAACGGATCAGCGAATTGGTGAAAATCGAAAGCAGGAATCCATGATACGTAAGCCGGGAAAACTGCAGACCGGGTCTTTGGGAAATCAAACGGAAAAACCGCGCAGAAAACGAGAACTGACGAAATTAGAGGTACTTCTTGGGAGATCGAAGAGGATGAATGTCTTCAATACTCATCAGCAGAGAGAAGCATCCGCTTTAGAAATCCCCTGAAGATATTCAGAGAATTTTTTTCTGTATGATATTCAGGTGATACGCTCACCTCGCAATAAAACAGATTTCAGAGAAGCAGGATGCTATACAGATTTACTATTATCAAATGATGTTTTTCAAAACAAGAACATTGACTTCGGAGAAACAGAAAATTTAGATCAGGGAAACCCGGAACGGGAGGATAAAATGACACTATTTACACTATGTGACGGATCACAGATCCCTGCAATAGGCTTTGGAACTTATCAGCTAACCTCTGACCGACCGGTCCGGCAGGCCATAGATGCGGGATATCGTCTTTTTGACACGGCTTCATTGTATGAGACTGAACGGATTCTCGGAACGGCAGTCCGCGCAAGTGGGGTGCCCCGGGAAGAATTTATTATTGAAACCAAACTGTGGATTGACGAGATGGATGATCCTGCTGCAGCGCTTGACCGCAGCCTTCGCCGGCTTGAGATGGACTATGTGGACATATACATGATTCACTGGCCAAGAGAAACGGGAGAGATGAACGAGGCATGGCAGGAAAGGGATATCCGGGTGTATCATGTTCTTGAGGAACTTGTAGCAAAGGGAAAAGTGCGGAAACTGGGACTTTCCAATTTTCTGCCGCATCATCTTGAAAATATTCTTGAGAACTGTACAATTCATCCTGTGGTGGATCAGCTGGAGATCCATCCGGGATACTCTCAGGAGGCGGCAGTAGCCTTCTGCAAGGAAAAAGACGTTCTTCCCATGGCATGGAGTCCTTTTGGACGGGGAGAAATACAGGCAACGGCAGGAAATGCCATTATTATGCGTCTGGCAGAAAAGTATGGCCGCAGTCCTCAGCAGATCAATCTTCGTTTTTTGATTCAGAAAGGAATTCTGCCGATACCCAAAGCCAGCAGTGATGCACACATCAGAGCAAATCTTGAAGCGTTCAGTTTTGAACTGAGCAAAGAGGACCTATCCCTGCTTACATGCATGCCTCAGACTACCTGGCTGGGTGAGCATCCGGACTTTTTCATTCCTCGGGCAAGGACTAATCCGAAAAATATATAACAGGGTCAGCTCGGACAAATGCTACCATATCAGGAGCAGCCCGTGCGGACGGGTTTCTGGCAGGGGTTCGTACCGGTGATGCAGGAAAAAGGTTGAATAGAACGGAATGACATTTTAATAAATTCAGAGGTTGACGCAGAGCGTCAGGGAATGGTGCAGAAATCATTCGGAGCTGCAGTGCCGGAGAGGACACTGCACTTTTCATGAAATCACAGAGAAAAAGTGTTGCCCCGGCAGATCTGCGCGGGAACCGGGAATGTCCATACCGGATTCTTGTCGGAGCCTGGGGGACGTTTGTCGAAGGAGTTGCAGTAAGATGGCATATCAGGCATTATACAGACGATATCGGCCGGCGAAATTTCAGGATTTTGTTGGACAGGAAGCGATCATTAAGACTCTGAAGAGTCAGGTAATGAGCGGAAGAATCGCGCATGCCTATCTTTTTTGCGGAACCAGGGGAACAGGCAAAACGTCAGCCGCAAAGGTGTTTGCCAGGGCGATTAACTGTGAGACGCCAGTGGACGGAGAACCTTGTGGACACTGTGCCATCTGTCAGTCGCTGCAGGAGGACAGTACTCTGGACGTGCTTGAAATCGACGCAGCCAGCAATAATGGCGTGGAAGAAATCCGGGACCTGCGGGACAAGGTGAAGTATCCGCCTGCGGTTGGACGATATCGGGTGTATATCATTGACGAGGTACATATGCTCTCTCAGGGGGCATTTAATGCGCTGCTGAAGACGCTTGAAGAACCACCGGCTCATGCCAAGTTTATTCTGGCAACGACGGAGCCGCAGAAGCTGCCTGCCACAATTCTCTCCAGATGTCAGCGGTTTGATTTCGGGAGAATTCCTCTGGTGAAAATTGCGGCACGTCTTGAGGAGGCAATCCAGGCAGAGAACATTCCTTATGAAAAAACGGCAGTGGAACGAATTGCCCGAGCGGCTGAGGGTGGAATGCGGGACGCCTGGTCCATCGCAGATATGTGCATGGGTTATGCGCTTGAAAATACAGAAGGACTCTCGGATGCACTGGTCCGGGAGATTCTCGGGTCATCTGACAGAAGCACGTTATTTGATTTTGCGGATCTGATTATTGCCGGAGACAGTGCAGGCGTTCTCGCTAAAATAGATGCTGTTATGCGCAGCGGCAAGGAAATTCAGGTTTTTCAGAAGGACGTCAGCAGTCACTTCCGGGCGCTTCTCATGACGTTTGTGTGCGGCAGGGAAGCCTGTGCGCAGGTTCTCGAGGTAACACAGGAGGACGCGGATGCATATTATCAGCAGGCGGGCAAAACGACACAGCTTCGTCTGATGCGGATCATGAATCTGTTTCTGCAGGCGGAGGCAGATATGCGCTGGTCATCACAGCCACGTTTTGCAGCGGAAAATGCGGCTTTGCGTGCCTGCCTTCCTGAGGAAAGCCTTCAGATGGAGGCGATGCGTGAGCGTCTGGATGAACTGGAGCGGAAAATTCAGGCAGGTGAGATTGCAGTCAGCGTACGTCCGGCGAGAGGGACGGCGAAGAAGATTGCAGCAGAAGGAACAGATTCTCCTGTGAGTGAAAAGACGGTCGGCACGGACCCGGGAGTTGAACCGACAGCAGAGGCTGTGTACAAGGCAATGATGCAGGAAATCCGCAAGTCTATGCCCATGCTGTATGCACTTTTGGTGCCTGGACGACTGGCGCATGAGGAAAATGGCCTGTTTACGGTCGTGTTCAATGCGAAAACGGGCGGACTGAATGTGGGAATGCTCAATTCGAGGGAACGGAACGAACAGGTAGCAACTGCTCTCAGTGTGGCGGCAGGCCATCCCTGCACCTTCAAAGCGGCCCTTGAGGGAACGGTTGAGGAGAAGGATCAGCGAATTCTGGATGCCAGAAAGGAAGCTAAACGCCAGGCAGAGGAGAATCTGCAAAAAGTTTTTGATGTGTTCGGGCGTGAAAATGTCCGTATCATTGATACCGAAAAATAAACATTTTCCGGAAGAAAGGTGATGGGAGGCAATTTCCTCCTGAACACTGGAGTTTTCCTGTTTTCAGACCAGCCTATAAGCTCATCGTGAAGTTGATGAGCTTTTCTTTTACGTCCGGCAGACAGATAGCACAACCGAAGGAATGTCAGTCAAATCCGGAAAAACGGCTGCTGTTTCATGCTTTTTCTTTCCTCAGGCAAAGCAGGAATCCGGTCGGCATAATGAAGGCGGCACCGAAGTTACGGTGCCGCCTGATGTGTCAGCCGATAACTGCCTTATGGAAAACTTTCTTGCCCTTGCGGATCTTGACGCCTCTGACAAGATCATCGCCCGGAACCAGTGTGTCAAAAGAGGCAACGGGATTCCCGTCGATGGTTACACCACCCTGCTCAACGAGCCGACGAATTTCACTTTTACTCTTGGCCAGACCGAGGCGCATCATGAGGTCAACTACGGTCATGCCTTTTCCGGCTTCCTCTGCGCTCAGAATGGTGGTCGGCATATTGGAATCATCACCGGCACCTGAGAACAGAGCGCGAGAAGCATCGCGTGCCTTATCGGCTTCCTCGTTGCCATGTACCAGAGCAGTCAGCTCGTAGGCCAGCAGATCTTTTTTCTCATTGATCCGGCTGTCGTCCCAGTGCTCCATTTCATCGATCTGCTCAATCGGGACGAAGGTCAGCATGCGAATGCATTTCATGACATCTGCATCGTTGACATTGCGCCAGTACTGGTAGAATTCGAAAGGAGTGGTTTTGTTGGGGTCAAGCCAGACCGCACCTTTGGCGGTCTTGCCCATCTTCTTGCCTTCACTGTTCATCAGCAGAGTGATGGTCATGGCATATGCGTCATCGCCTGTCTTTTTGCGAATCAGTTCAGTTCCTGCCAGCATGTTGGACCACTGATCATCACCGCCGAACTGCATGTTGCAGCCATAGGTGGTATGCAGGTGCAGAAAGTCATAGGCCTGCATGATCATGTAATTAAACTCAAGGAAACTGAGTCCGCGTTCCATACGCTGTTTGTAACACTCGGCGCGAAGCATATTATTGACGGAAAAATGTGCACCGACTTCGCGCAAAAGCTCAATGTAGTTGAGGGAGAGCAGCCAGTCTGCATTGTTGACAATAATGGCTTTTCCGTCGCCAAACTCGATGAACCGCTCCATCTGCTTCTTGAAGCATTCGCAGTTGTGCTGAATGGTTTCGGGGGTCATCATGGAGCGCATGTCGGTCCGGCCGGACGGGTCGCCGATATATCCGGTACCGCCGCCAAGCAGGACAACCGGACGATTGCCCGCCATCTGCAGACGCTTCATGAGGCACAGTGCCATAAAGTGGCCGACATGAAGCGAGTCTGCTGTCGGATCAAATCCGATATAGAAGCGCGCACCACCGTTGTTGATCAGTTCACGTATTTCGGGTTCATCAGTGACCTGCGCGATGAGGCCGCGCTTTTGCAATTCTTCATAGATCTGCATGTTCTTTCTTCCTTTCCTGTACAATCCGGCAGCCCTGTACGAAAAAAACTCTGTCCCAAATGGGACAGAGGACGATTTTATCGTGGTACCACCTCTGGTTCAGGCGTTAGCCCCTCCAGGCAGCTGTAACGGGCAGACCCGTCATCGCCTACTTGGTCTGAACCGTTCGGGATGATGCTCCGGAATGTATTCAGTCTGCGCCTCTGTACCCTTCCACCAGCCGGGTACTCTCTGCAAGAGGTTTGGCAGGCCTACTTCTTTCCTTCTTAGCAGGTGGCAGTATTCTAACACAGATTATTCAAAAAAGGAAGATACCTGTCGTATAAAACAGGAGGGTATTCCAGGGCATTCTTTCGTTTAATCTGTAGATCAGTCAAAAACCGGAGGAGATAAAACGGAACAGGAGAAAGGCAGAAGCCGGGAAACAGGAAAAATTTAAAGGGAGTGGAATCATACAGGGATAACGGCGGGTCTCTCCGCCTTGATTCTTCCCCTTGAATTCGATATAATGCATAAGGAATGTGTGCCATGGAACAGGATATTTTGCGGAGAATTCGAACATGGTGCGCCGCTGATACGATAGCAGAATCTGTTATCATCTTTTCCGGAGATCAGGCATGAGGATGAGGAGGACAAAAGGGATGGACATTGAGAAAAATTACCTGAGATGGTGTGAATGTGCAAAGGATGATTCCGACCTGACGGCTGAACTGGCGGAGATGTCTGGAAATCCGGAAGCCATCGAAGATGCTTTTTACCGGGAGCTTGAATTCGGAACTGGCGGTCTTCGCGGTGTCATCGGAGCCGGCACTAACCGGATGAACATTTATACTGTCAGGAAGGCTTCACAGGGACTTGCCAATTATGTTATTGCACATTTTCCGCAGGAAAAGCGTCGCATTGCGGTCAGCTATGATTCCCGGATCAAATCGGAGCTGTTTTCACAGGTGGCATCCGGAGTCTTTGCGGCTAATGGTATAGAAGTGTGGATTTATCCTCAGCTGATGCCAACTCCATGCCTGTCCTATGCAGTGCGTGAACTGGATTGTGCGGCCGGCATTATGGTGACTGCATCTCACAATCCTTCCAAATATAACGGATATAAGGTTTACGGACCGGACGGATGTCAGATTACTACTGAGGCAGCCAGAGCTATTCTGGAGGAAATTGACCGGATTGATGCTTTTGATGATGTTCGCTGCATGGATTTTGAAGGTGGTCTCAGAGACGGACGAATTAAAAAAATCGGCGATGAGATTCTGACACGCTTTATTGCCGAGGTAAAAAATCAGAGTGTTCTTTATGATGCGCCAGCGGACCGCAGTGCAGCTATCATCTACACTCCACTCAATGGAACAGGTCTGATGCCTGTTCTGCGTACACTGCGTGAGTCCGGTTATTCCAACATTACAGTCGTAGCAGAACAGGAAAAACCGGACGGTCATTTTCCGACCTGCCCGTATCCAAACCCGGAGATCCATGAGGCTATGGCACTGGGCATGGAATACGCCAGGCGGAACGAGGCTGACCTGCTCATGGCCACTGATCCGGACTGTGATCGTGTTGGTATAGCTGTGCGGAATGCAGAAGGGAAATATACGCTGCTGACGGGCAATGAGACCGGCATGCTCCTCCTTGATTATATCTGCCAGCGTCGTGCGGCTGCCGGAACCATGCCCGATAATCCGGTTATGGTCAAGACTATTGTTACCATTGACATGGCGGAGCGGATCGCTGCCCGCTACGGTGTACGGACCATTAATGTTCTGACCGGCTTCAAGTTCATCGGTGAGCAGATTGGTCTGCTGGAAAAGCAGGGCAGGGCGTCGTCCTACATTATGGGCTTTGAGGAGAGTTACGGGTATTTAACCGGCTCTTATGTGCGCGATAAGGATGCGGTGGACGGTGCATTCATGATCGCCGAAATGTTTGCTTATTACAAAGCAAAAGGTATTGGCCTCCTTGAGCGCCTTGAAGAACTGTACAGGGAATACGGACGCTGTCTCAATACCCTGCATTCCTATGAGTTTGACGGCTCTGCCGGTTTTGAACGGATGCAGAAAATCATGGCAGCATTCAGAACGTGCGGAGACCGGATCGGATCCTTCCGGGTGATGGAACTGCTTGACTACAGTAAGGGACTGGACGGGCTGCCGAAGTCAGATGTGCTCAAGTTCCGTCTTGAGGGGGACCGGTCTTTGGTCGTTCGCCCCAGTGGAACAGAGCCGAAGCTTAAGTGTTATCTCTCGGTCAGCGCGGCAGATATGGCTGCGGCCGAGGCAGATGAGGCAGAACTGCATGCAGCGGTTAACGCGATTATTAATCATGTCTGATTCTGGTTTCAGAGTCAGAGCAGGCGACAGAGGAGAGTGAACGGGATGATTGCACCGATTAAAATGACACCGAGTTTCCGCTATGGCGCGGCAACTCCCTGGGGTGGAACTGGACTGCGGGACTTTGGAAAACAGATTCCGGATGAGCGCACCGGAGAGAGTCTGGAAATATCCGTTCTGCCCGGACTCGAGAGCCGGGATGCGGAGGGAAAAACACTGACGGAGCTGCTGGCTGCCGGCGGGACAGAAATGCGTGGATCCGAGGTGGGGGACACGTTTCCGCTGCTGCTGAAATTCATCAGTGCAGCGGACCGGCTTTCGGTACAGGTGCATCCGGATGATGTATATGCCGGAATTCATGAGGGAGGAAAACTTGGAAAGACTGAAGCATGGGTTATTCTGAAGGCGGAGCCTGGCGCTGAAATTGTTTACGGAGTTCGTCCGGGTGTGACGAAAGAGCAGCTGCGGAGTGCCTGCGCTGCCGGGGGTCAGACACTGCAGAACTGTCTCAATACGGTAAAGGTTCATGCAGGTGAGGTGTATTATATTCCTGCAGGAATGCTGCATGCACTGGGAGGCGGTATCTCAGTGGCGGAAATACAGCAGTCCAGTGATGTGACCTATCGCTTCTATGATTGGGACCGGGTGGATGCTGCCGGAAAGTCCAGGGAGCTGCATATTGAAAAAGGACTGGATGTGGTTTGCCCGGACTTGCAGATGAAAGCAGTTACAGGCATAACAGAGAGATCTGATTCCGGAAAAGTAACCCGGTATATCAGTGAACCGGCTTTTACGCTGGATGAAATTGAACTCACTCCGGATGGTTATATGGTTCGTCCGGCGGATACTACCCGTTTCGGAATTCTCTGTGCACTCAGTGACGGACAGCTTGCCTATGGAACGCATACGATGGATCTGCGAAAAGGAGATTCGGTATTTATCCCGGCAGCAGCACCGGAGCTGACGCTTGAAGGAGGTCTGCATGCACTCCTGATGGCTCCTGGCCGGAAATAAAGTTAATTAAACAGGACGAAGAAACTCATAAGAGTTCTTCGTCCTGTTTTTACAAATATGTGCTGTCAGTGCTGCAAAACAAGGATTCAGGTAAAGCGTCAGGGAGAGAGCCCATACAGAATCAAATTGGAATTAAAGCTGTATAGCAGCTGCATTTTTGTTGCAACGGGAAAAGAGACGGACTGTTCATCTCGCTCCATCATGCCAAGATACATGGAACTGATTCCGAGAATTGCGGCCAGATCCTTCTGTTTCATACCAAGTTCGTCTCTGGCCTGCCGCAGTCTGTTCTTTTCACCTTTCTGTGTATTTCCATTAAGCAGCCACCAGGGATCTATGCCATACAGAGTTTACATTTTTTCAGCGATCGGATTTGAAACTGGCTGACGTCCGGTTTCAATCAGACTGAAATAGGAAGCATTAAAACCAAGAGCATCTGCGAGCGCTTTCTGGGTGAGTCCTGTTTTCTTTCGCGCTTCTTTGAATCGTTCCCAATTTCCATATCCTGCTTTCATCTGTTCTCTTTTCTCCGGTTCTGATTTGTGACATTCCGGCATTGGCACTATCTCTTTTCAGACTGATTTGCTGTGTTTGGGCATCCACTGCAGACAGACACTCACGTTTGAGAGATAGCAGCGATAAGATCTTTGGAATGCAGGATGATATGATGAAATGTTTACGTTACTTCTTTCCCTTTGCATTGCCGTTGGCATATTCACAGAGTTCATGCAGCGGACAGTCGGTGCAGGCCGGATTACGGGCGTGACATATCCGCCGCCCGTGGTAGATCAGCCAGTGATGTGCGCGGCTCCACTGATTTCTGGGTATGTGTTCCATGAGCTGTTCTTCTGTTTTCAGCACATCTGAGGCATCAGCAAGGCCCAGACGGTTACTGACCCGAAAAACATGTGTATCCACTGCGATTGCATCCTTGCCGAAAGCGCAGGACAGGACAACGTTGGCCGTTTTCCGGCCTACCCCGGGAAGTGCTTCAAGTGCCTCACGACTGTCAGGAACACTGCCTTCATACTGATTTGTGAGGATGGAGGCCATGGTTATGAGGTTTCTGGATTTGGTATGGAAAAGGCCACATGTACGGATGATGTCCTCAACATCACTGACGGAGGCAGCAGCGAGAGCAGCAGGATCCGGGTAATGGAGAAACAGTTCCGGAGTGACCTTGTTCACTTTAACATCTGTGCACTGCGCAGAGAGGATGACTGCGGTCAGCAGCTGATACGGACTGTCAAAATTCAGTGCCGGACGTGCGTCCGGATATGTCTGTTCAAGAATAGAAAGGATCTGCTTGATGCGTTCCTCGTTACTCATAGGCATCTCCCGGCGTTTCAGTTCAGATTGAAAGAGGTGGCGATGGTATTGATCTGATCCCGGAGAAGGGTAAACTGTTCGGTCAGAACATTTCCGGCCTGCATGCGGACGGTGGCCAGATCAATCGTTGCCATGCAGGTGCTGAGCAGTTCCGGATTGACAACAATGGTTCCGGCTCCATAAATGTTGCCTGCCAGGGTATTTAGACATTGCAGACAGTAGACGTGCTGGCGAACATTGGCCAGAAGTGCAGCAGAACTGGTTCCACTGGATTGCGTGAGACGGTATACAGTGGTCTGGGCATCGCCTGCCTCGGAAATTGCCCTTGAGACGAGAACTTCACGGGTGGTATCCTCAAAATTCCGTGATTTCAGCAGTGTATACGTGACTCCGGTGAGGAGGATGGTCAGGATGAATATGGCCAGAACGAGGATGTGAATCCGGCGTCTGTCTTTTCGACTCCGCCTGTTGACATCGAAAGAATACATTTGATCATTGCTCCTTTCTGGAGATCGTAGTCTGGTCAGGAACACTGAAACCGTTCAGCAAGCAGTACTGACAGACTGAAGCATTTCAGGAACTCTTCTTTTTTCAGCAGACCTGAACCGTGCATTTGAAGCAGTTGTCGGACAACAGGGGAACTGCAGGTGAAGAGAGGAATTCCATTTGGGAAAGAGAGGGAGAAGAAGCGGAACAATATGTAATATTATAGCACAAGGAATACGGTGGGGCAAATAATTAAAAATTCGGGAGTGTTTCCGGATTTAGTGGATGAAAAGTCTTTCTTCACCGCAGAAGCGAAAAATGAAGTGGAGGAGAAGTGCATGTTAAAAGGAAAAGAAGATAATAGAACGGGCTCACTTCCGATTCGGAAGACTTATCGAAAGGTACTGAAATGCTCACTATTTGGCAGGGACGGCTCTTTCTTCCGCATCGTCTGCGTGCTATAATACACAGAAAATAATGTGCCTGGCAGGACATCGTACAGTTACTGATTTTTTAGCTGAAGTGGTCAGGGTTGCCTGAGAACAGTGGCAATCCGGTGCGGATTCGGGATTTAGGTATTCCAGTTTTCCTTCGTACCGGGAATTCATATAGAAAAGGAACAGAGTACAAATGGCAGAAACGATAGCGCGATTTGTTGCGGAACATCCGGAATTTCCGGTAGTGGATTTCCTTGAGCTTTCTTCTTTTGATGAACTGATCTCCATAGATCTTGAAAAGGATACATACACATTTATCTTCAATGTGGAGCAGAAATATACAATTCCCGATCTGGAAGGCAACTACAGCTCGCTTTATCTCTATGTTGCAAACCGTCTGGTCCATCCGGATGAACGGTCCCTCTATCTGGATGTAATGAATCCGGATACGCTTCCTGAGCAGCTGAAGGCCAGGAATGGCATAGTGAACTTTGAGTTTCGTGCCAAAAGGCCAAATGGTGAATGGCGTTGGTGTGAGCAGTTCGTGATCAGTGGCGGAAAGCATGGGGTGCCGAAGGGATGTATCTACTGCTATGTGTTTGATATTCAGACGAGAAAGGATCGTGAAGAAGGAAAAACACGGGTTTCCTATCCGAAAGTGGAATACCTGGATGCGCTGACCAGTCTGCCAAGGGAAAAGGACTTTTATTCAGCTGCCAATATAATACTGGCAGATACCAAGGTCAACTGGATGCTTGTGGCTATTGATCTTCAGCATTTCAAACTCCTTAATGAATGGTACGGGCGGGATCTCGGTGACCGGATTCTCTCAGGTATCGGACAGGAACTGTCTGAAACGGCAAAGATGCATGATGGGATTGCTGCGTATATGGGCGGAGATGATTTCATCCTGCTCATCAGGGCAGATGGATTCAGACCAGACGAGCTGTATCGCCGTCTGCAGATCGTTCTTTCTGATGCGGGGGTATCTATCGGATTCCTTCCTGCTGTCGGTGTCTGCTATTCCAACGGGGAACGGGGAATCTACACTCTGTACGATGAGGCAATGTTGGCCTGTCAGGAAGCGAAGAAGGATTACAGAATCCGGGTGGTATTCTATTCTGACTCTCTGATTCGTCAGACAGCGGTGGACTATAAAGTTCTTTCGGATTTCAAGAAAGCTCTGACCAACGGAGAAATAACATTCTATCTGCAGCCTCAGTGCCGGGCAGTTAATGGGAAAATTGTCGGTGCAGAGGCGCTGGCACGCTGGATCCGGACGGATGGAACTATGATTCCGCCGAGTGTGTTTGTTCAGACTCTGGAGAAATATGGATTAGTTCCGGATCTGGACCGGCATATCTGGGAGGAAGTCTGCATATTCTGCAAACAGTTAATCGACAGAGGAAATCCTGTTATTCCTATTTCGGTCAACATCAGTCCGGTGGATATTTTTACTATGGATGTTCCGGCTTATTTCGAAGGCTTGGTGAAAAAGTACGGCATTCCCAAAGAGGCAATCAAAGTGGAAATCACTGAATCAGCCTATGGGGAGGATTCTGACCGGGTGCGCAATGCTGTGCAGACATTCCGCAACATGGGGTTCATGGTCCTGATGGATGACTTTGGAAGCGGCTTTTCTTCACTTAACATGCTGCGCGAGCTGAATGTGGACATGATCAAGCTGGATGCCTTTTTCATGCGTATGGACGAGGCAACCATGAAAAAAGGTATGCACATCATTGAGTCAGTGGTGAATATGGCTAAAACCATGTCCATGCCGATTATCGTGGAGGGCGTGGAAACCACAGAGCAGAGTGCATATTTGATGAGTCTTGGATGCCGGTATATCCAGGGATACTATTTCTATAAACCCATGCCCAAGTGGTCTTTTGAGGAACTGATCCGGGATGTCAGGAATATCGAACTCCAGGGATTCACATTCAAATTTAATGAAGAATTCCATATTCGTGAGTTCCTGAATAAGGATGTATATTCTGATTCCATGCTTAATCAGATCATCGGCCCGGCAGCCATCTATGCCTGGGATGGAAAGCAGGTGGATATTGTCCGTTTCAATCAGCAGTTTTATCAGGCAGTTCATGACGGCAAATTCACGGGACGGCTTGTCAATATCCAGCAGTACATGCCCGCAGGGGAAGTACATAAACTCAGTGATGTGCTGCAAAAAGCACTGGATGACCGCCTGAACGGATCACAGGGGGTTCTTTCCTTCCGAAAAGTGGATGATACCATGGTCCGGTTTCTGATCCATTTTTACTATCTGGGAATGGACGGAGATAAAAAGCGTTTTTATGGTGCGGCACGGGATGTAACGGATATTGTCAAACTTCAGAGGCAGATGGATCTTCTGTCCCGCTTTGTCTCAAGGACGGTGCTCTTTCTGACTGCCAGAGAGGACAAATATGTCTTTGAGGTTGTTGCGCATGGCCTTGAAAATGTAATAGGCATGAGCGGGAAAGAAATAGAAGAGAAACTGAATGCCGCAAAAACCGGCCGACAGCAGATTTCGGATAATGAGAGCGCTCTCTGGAAAATTGCACTCAAAAGTATTGAAACCCAGCAGGGAATGACGCAGCACTTCCGGATGCTGAATAAAAACGGCAGTTTGCTTAATCTTGTCGTGGATGTGGATTATGTGAAGGATCCGTTCAGCGAGGTCAAATGCATTCTTTCCATGCGGCGGGCAGACAGTTCTGAGGAGCATTCTGAGGATGCGGACAAGAAACGGATTAAATAATCCGGCCGAGCAGGAAGAATCTGACGCAACGGTATCTGTTCTGAGCCCAGACACAGAAAAAGAAGGCAAACAATGACAATTGCGGCTGAAGGTATCGAATACGCAGGTCTGGCTCTGACTGTTTGCTGTCCATACGGCATGAGGTGAAGGAAGCCGGGAAAAGCTGAGAAGAACCGCCGCTGGGAATCCTCATGCAGGATGAGACCATAGAGGGACATTTCCAGAATCGTGGGCAAAATTCCGCCTGTATGTGACATGTGACGGGAATTCAGATGTTGTAGTGATTGTGACTCCCGCCCATTATGATCCGATAAAGTTTTTTGACCGTTGTTCAAATGGTTATGTGATACGATTGTGAACCGGATGAATCCGCTCCTTGATGACAGCAGGGAGAAAGTGTATACCCGTGATCTGTTCTTCAGGGACTGCCCATGAACAGGAGAATGCAGCACTTTTCCGGATTCTGCTTCCGTATTTCTTTCAGAATGTTTTTCTGCTTTGTTTTTTCATCGTCAGACAGCCTTTCCCATAGGATGCTCGCTGCACACAGACGTAAGTCCGGGAGCGGTGCATGAAATGAGAGAGAATGGAGTACTTCAGTGAATCAGTTTCTTAATATGAAGCAGGTGAAACTCCTGGCGTATACTATCTCAGGAATTTTTCTTGCCATTCATGTTCTTATGTTTGTGATCTTTCAGGCATGTGGTGTATTTCCCATGGCCTGCTTTAACGTCGCAAGTATCCTGTTCTATATCTGGATGCTCTACCTGGTTTCCAGAGAATATTTTCGTCCGCTTGTTCTGCTGACTTTTTTTGAAATCTGTGTGCACATGTTTGCTGCAATCGTCTGTGTCGGTTTTAACGTCGGCTTTCAGATTACGCTTATCGGCATCTGTGTGATCCTGTTTTATTCTGAGTATGTTGCGCGCTCCATGAATCTGAAATATTTGAGGAGCATCACGATTGCACCTGCAGCTCTGATTTTTTATCTGGCAGGCTATCTGTTCAGTGTGAACAGGAAGCCGCCATATATTCTGCCTATTGAGGTAACGAACTTTTTCCAGATTTCTCTGGCTGTGATTGTCTTTGTTATCGCCATTCTGATTCTGCAGCTGTTTGTTTATGTTTCCACACGGTATCAGGAGGTTCTCTCCAATGAAGTGTTCCATGACAAGCTGACGGGACTGCCTAACCGGTATTACATGACCGATTTTTTCTAGCATTTGGGAAATGGCACGGAGGCAGAGCAATATTGGGTCGCTATTGCAGATCTGGACGGATTCAAACAGATTAATGATATATATGGGCATAACTGCGGGGATTATGTGCTGAAGAGCGCAGCAGACATTCTGCGAAATGCCGGAAATAATATATTTGTGTGCCGCTGGGGCGGTGAGGAATTCCTGATGGCCGGGAGGTCGGAGACTGAAACAGTGCAGCTGGAACGGATGCGGACAGCAGTCGAGGCACATCCATTTGAATATGAAGGACAGCGTTTACATATCACAATTACCATAGGTATGGCCATGTTCAGGCAGGGGCAGAGCATCGATGAGTGGATTGATGCAGCAGATAAAAAGCTTTATGAGGGAAAGACGACAGGAAAGAACCGTGTGATTCGCTAACGGTCTGATTTGGCAGAAACTGTGTTTTCCAGAGTACTGTCATCTGTAAACCGAAAATATGCAGTGTGAAATGATTCGGGCAGAGCAATGCTTTTCAGTCAGAAAAGCTGTTCTGCCTGATTTTTTATGAAAGCAGACGTATCTGAGGGAATTTACGTGTGCTGCCTGCCGTTTTCAACGGCTGTCAGGCGATCTGCGTTCTCAGGCTGATCAAGTGCCAGAATCAGGAGTGCGAGGACGAACAGCAGCATATACATGGCATGGTTGACAGGGTGACGGCCGACGACGATGAACAGACCCAGCAGCATGTCCGAGAGCAGAAAGAGTGCGGTGCTTAACCGGAGACGAATACGCTGGCCGGCTGCGCTGAAGGCAGTCAGGAGCAGAACTGGCGCATAGACGGCAACAGCAAGAACGGGTGCTCCATGTTTCTGCAGAAAGAAAAGGACAATGAATGCAGCCGTGACAGCAGAAAGCACAGCCCAGCCAGCCCATTTCTGTTGGTTCATCTTCGCATTGCGATGGAACAGCAGAATCAGGGAGAGGTGAAAGAGCAGGAAACCTGCAACACCGGAAATGAAATGGATCGAAATGACAATATCCGCTGCTAGTCCCAGAATAAGGGGCAGAAAACAGGACCTGGTGAGATGGGAACAGGAGCCACGTCGAAGAAAAAAGAGGAACAGCAGACTAAGTGCACCGACCGCCTTGAACAGCAGACGCCAGAACGGAGGAGTCGGGAGCAGCCAGTAAGAGATTTCAGACTCAAGTGCAGCAATTCCGTAGAGACAGAGAAGTATCCAGACAGACAGAGGTGGCCGTTTCTTCAGCCGGATTTTTGCAGAGGTGACAAGACAGACTGGCAGACAGATCAGAAAACCGACAGGTATGCCGAGAAAAATCAGAGCGCCTCTCCAACTGAGAAAGCCTGTGCTCAGCCCGAGAATCCGGATAATCTGCAGGGAAGTCATTTTGGACTCTGGCGAAGAACCATATACGCCGCTCTGCAGATCACGGGTAAGAATCAGGTCTGTTTCATCTGCTGTGACGGGCTGTGAAAACCGGGAGAGAACGGTATATCCGTTCATCCTGTTCGGATTGGTTTCGAGGCAGCAGATCCTGACTGTTCCGTTTCGATGTGCACGCCAGTGAATGCTGCAGGAATATTCTGCCGGAAATGTCAGGACAAAGGTGTTCCCAAGATATTCAATCAGGAAAGGACTTTGAGAAACCGCCTTTTCTGAAATACCGGAAAAGGAGGAGTTCATGGATTCAGCAGTGCTTTCCCCGCTGATAGGATCTGAAAGAGTAACTGACACTGGTCCCTGCAAAAGGATGTAATACCAGTGATCGGTATCCTGAGCGTCTTCTGTACGGGGAGATGTCATTTTTCCGTATATGTCACGGGCTCTTGCTGAGGGGGAAAGCCGGATAATGAATTCCATGATCTGGTCCAGGTATTCGCTGTCCTGAATGGTTTCTGCAGACCGGCTCAGCAGCAGTTCCCGTATGCCGGAAAAAAAGCGGAAAGGAGACCCAGCGTTCAGAACAGGTTCCAGATACCGGAAAAGCTCTGCTTCCGTGTGTTCGGACATGGCAGCCCATTCGGAGACGAGATCTCGAAGCAGGCACGCAGAAAGGGAGGGAATCTGTATGAAGCCGGCCGGAAAGAGGCTGTAATCAGCGGACGAAGTGCTATTCGCCGGGAAATGTGAGAACGGGGTTATTGCGGGGATGCTGTCTGCAATGCCGGAAACAGGCAGCTTGGAAGGCATGTTGGAATCTGCGTTGACGACAGAAATTGAAACAGTCAGTAAAACCAGAAGGAGCAGTATTTTCGGGCAGAATGGCGGAGTATGCATAACAGTTTGATTCTCCTTTATGGCAGAAATGTCTGAATCAGGGGAAATGTTCAGGCGTGTTCCGGAAAACGACCAGAAAGATGCGGTTGTAAAGAGGAGTGAAAAATATTATAATCTTCTGCACTGACTGAGTATTCAATACCGGTCTGCGAATTCACAAAAAGAGAAAAAAGGAATGAGAAAAATGCCCGTTAATATAGCAATAGACGGACCTGTCGGAGCAGGTAAATCCAGCATCGCGGATACGGTGGCGGAACGCCTGGGAATTCTTCATCTTGACACAGGCGCCATGTATCGAACAGTTGGTCTTGCCATGCTTCGGCTTGGTGTAGATCCGGCAGATGAACCGGCGGTATCGGCAAGGGTTGGAGAAGTTGCGGTCAATGTCCGATATCAGGATGGAAAGCAGCATACATATCTGGGTGAAGAGGATGTGACAAATCTGATCCGGTCCGGCGAAGTGTCAGCTGCTGCGAGCAGCGTTTCCAGATGGCCGGCTGTTCGCAGGGCGATGGTTGCTGCACAGCAGCGCATGGCGTCGGAGACTGATATGCTGATTGACGGACGGGATATCGGGACTGTCGTGCTGAAAAATGCACCGGTAAAAATCTATCTGACGGCCTCTGCTGAGGAACGGGCAAGGCGGCGCTATAAGCAGAACCTTGAGGCGGGTGACGATACTGCCTATGAGAAGGTTCTGGAGGCACTAAATGAGCGGGACCGTCAGGATATGAACCGTGAGACAGATCCGCTTCGTCAGGCTGAGGACGCGGTACTGCTGGATACGACGCATTTGAATTATGAGGAGTCAGTGGAAGCAATCCTCAGAATAGTGGAGCAGGTTTATGGAAAATAATACAAATAAACGGACGGTCTTCTATACCGTCATTATATCAATCTATTACATCATTGCAAAACTGTTTTTCTTTGTCCGTTTTGTAGGACGGGAAAACATCCCCAGAAATACGCCGGTCATTCTGATGGCTAATCATCAGTCAGCTCTGGATCCGCTGACACTGGGTATCTGTGTCCGTGACCGCGAAATCCATTTTATGGGCAAGAAGGAACTGTTCAAAAATAAGTTCCTTGCCTGGTGCTTCTATCACCTGCATGCCTTTCCGGTAGACAGGGGGAACATCGACATGACGGCGATTCGCACAGCAATGAACGTGATCAAAACGGGGAACACACTGGGCATTTTTCCGGAGGGAACCCGTTCGAAGACCGGCTATATGGGGCCGCTTCTTGGCGGAGCGTCTCTGCTGGCACTCAAGTCCGGCTGCGAAATTCTTCCGGTTTATATCGAAGGACCGTACAGGATCTTTCATCCGCTTCGCGTGATTGTAGGCAAACCGATTGAAATGAAGGACCTGCGTGAAGGTCGTATGAACAAGGAAACATGTGATATTCTGACCCACAGAATGGAAGGGGCATTTGCCCATTTGAGCGGAGGAAAGGCGCTTCCACCGGAAAAAATATCGGAAAAACAGAAGTAAAGTGACATTTTCAAAAAAAATATCCCGTTTTTTTTAAAAAGAGTGTTGATTTTTTCAAGCAAATTCCTCATAATATCACGACGAGAGTTCTGTAACTCAATAGGTATGATGGATGATCAGAGGCGGGACACGGATGAAACTTGTAATTGGAAAACATGCCGGGTTTTGCTTTGGAGTTAAGCGGGCGGCAGAGGAAGCGTACAGATGTCTTGATGCCGGTATTACCTGTGTGACGCTGGGGCCCCTGATTCATAATCCTCAGGAAGTTGAGCGCCTCAGGCAGGCGGGTATCGCATCCGTTGACAGTCCGGCGCAGGTAAAGCAGGGGGAAACCCTGATTCTTCGTTCGCATGGTGTTGCACCGGAAGTTTATGAGGAAGCCCGGAAACGGGGAATTCCGGTGATTGATGCCACCTGTCCGCATGTTGCTGCGATTCACCGGCTGGTACGAGAATACAGTGGAAACAGTGACGCTGTCATCATCATCGGCGAAGCGGATCATCCCGAAGTGAAGGCGATTGCAGGATGGGCGGAGAGTACGGTATTCATCTTCAATGACCCAGAACAGGTCCGACAGGCAGATCTCCCCGAGAGGGCTCTGGTGGTTGCGCAGACGACGATCAAGCGGGAACGATTTGAAAGTGTACTGGAGGAGATCCGGTGCAGGATACCGGACCTGACGGTGAAGAATACAATCTGTGCAGCAACGAGCCAGAGACAGGAAGAGGCTGAAAAACTTTCGGCTGAGGCAGATGTCATGATTGTGGTAGGCGGACATAACAGTTCCAATACCAATAAGCTGTATGAAACATGCTGCCAGCGCTGTACGAGATCGTATCTGGTTGAGACGGCTGATGAGATACCGACGGATGCGATTCAGAAGACGGACAGAGTTGCCCTGACGGCGGGCGCGTCGACACCGCAATGGCTGCTGAACGAGGTGGCTGAGCGGCTGAATTCTCTTTTCCCGTGAGCTGTTACCGGCTGAAGCCGCTAACATAAATGATATGATTCAATCGGGCTTGCCCGTTTGAGATACTTTAGGAGGTAGTAACTGATGAACGACATTGAGAAAAACCCCGTTTCCGAATCCGCAAATGAGTTTGAAGCGTTGCTCAAAGAGGATGAGAAGACCAGTAAGATCAGCCCCAAGCAGGTTGTGACCGGCTGCGTTGAGCAGGTCGTGAGCGACGGTGTGATCGTGAGCATTCCGGGCAAGGCTGACGGTTTCATCAAGACGAGCGATCTTGTAAGAAATGATTACAAGGTCGGCGATCAGATTGACGCTGAGATCATCAAGATGAATGATGGCGAGGGTTACGTACTGCTGTCTGAGCGCAGAGTTGCTGACAGCAAGAACTGGGACAAACTGATTGCTGAGTGCGACGCCGGAGCATGCGTGGAAGCTGTCGGCCGTGAGGCTGTTAACGGTGGACTGATTGCGGATGTAATGGGCGTTCGTGCGTTCATCCCGGCATCCCATCTTGCGCGCCGTTATGTAGATAACATTGGTGATTTTGTTGGCAAGACAATGACCGTAAAGATCATTGAGGTTGACAAGAACAAGCATCGCATTGTTGCCAGCCGCAAGGCCTTCCTGAATGATGAGAAGAAGAAAGCATGGGAAAACATTGAAGAAGGTCAGATCGTGACCGGTACGGTCCGTCGTCTTACTGACTTTGGTGCGTTCGTTGATATCGGCGGTGTGGACGGCCTCATTCATGTAACGGATCTGGCCTGGCATCGCGTCAAGCATCCCTCCGATGTCGTAACCCCGGGTCAGGAGATTCAGGTGAAAATCGTCAGCATCGACAGGGAGAGGGAGCGCATTCAGCTGTCCCTCAAGGAACTGATCCCGCAGCCGTGGGACAATGCAGAGGAGAAATATCCGGTAGGTTCCATCGTAGAGGGCAAGGTTGTCCGCGTAACCACCTTTGGTGCGTTTGTGGAACTTGAGCCTGGCCTTGACGGTCTGGTCCATATTTCCCAGTGCGCACTTCGCCGTATCCAGAAGGTGGAGGATGCTGTCCAGGTCGGTCAGGTTGTCCGCGTGAAGGTTCTCAAGGTGGATACTGAGAACAAGCGCATCAGCCTTTCCATCCGCGAAGCTCTGACGGAGGAAGTCGATTACAATGCTGAGGTACAGGGCCTCGATTTTGATGACAATCTTGCTCCGATGGATGAGAAAGTTGTTACTGAGGCAGAGAATCCGCTGACCGACGCTGAATAAGGAATAAACAAACGGGACTTGTCCTGGAAAAGGGACGCTTTCAGGCATCAGTTTGAGGGCGTTTCTTTTTTTCTTTATGCTGGATAACTTGGGGATTGGGGCTTTTCCGCGCGGGTCAGTCTGTCAATGAGCGGAGAACAGGGCGCGCGCAGGCAGCCACAGGTTTAATATGGAGGGATTTGGAATGACATGGAAATGTCCCGCGTGCGGCCGTGAATTTGCGCGGAAGGATCAGGACCATTACTGTCTTCGCCCGACGACGGTGGAGGAGTATATAGATGCACAGACGGAGGAAGTCCGGGGAAAACTGAGAGAACTGAGGTCCATCTTGTGTGAGGCAATACCGGAGGCTGAGGAGCGCATCTCCTGGTCGATGCCCACCTACTGGAAGGGCAGGAACCTGATTCATTTTGCTGCATTCAAAAAACATATTGGTCTTTATCCGGGCGGTGAGGCGACAACCGTATTTGCCGGGGAACTGGCCGGCTTTGATGTGAGCAAGGGAACGATTCGCCTGCCGTATGATCGGGAATTTCCGGCAGACCTGATTCGAAAAATCGCCCGGTTCTGCTGGACACAGTACTCCAAATAAACATCTGTGCTGCAGCAAGAACAGCATGACGACGGCAACTGTTCTCGCAAAAAGATTCCCTGAAGAGAGTGCAGACCGGCTGGCAGCGCGTATTGTCGGGACAGCGGTTCAGGTTCCGTCATTGCAGGGAAAATGTATCAGCGGGGGAATTGCCAGCCTTCAGAATGCACTCAGTCAGAAACCGGTGCCTGTTCCACAGCAGGCATTCTGTGACGGGCAGGGAATACAGGTGCGCGGACATTTTTTCGGCGATAAGGCTGGCACATTGATGATCGGGGGGAGTGCGGCACGGATTCTTGCCTGGTCAGACAGTGAAATTATGGCAGTGGCGCCGACATCATTCAATGGCCGTGAATGTATGGTCAGCATACAGTCTTCGGATGGAAAAAACGGGTCGCGTATTCTGGATTTTAACGGGACATTTGGAAAGCTGGAGGCAGTTGTGCCGGGCGGAATGCGGGAACTGACACACATACGCATAGCGTCACTGGTGCCTTTTCAGGGAAAACTCTATGCGGCAGGCAATAACAGCTTTGACATCGGGTATAATCAACAGGAAAGCCGGCTGTACTGTATTGATCCGAATGCAGGAACGTGCCGTCGAGTGGCTTTGTTTCCATACATGATTTCCGGAATGTGTGCTGCAGAGGATTACCTAGTGCTGCTGAAAGATCAGACAATGATTTTTCTTTCGTCGGAGGGTGAGATTCAACGCAAGACAGATGTCTCGCCTTATCAGCCGCTTATGGCTGCACAGACCGGCGGTGAACTGGTCATGCTCTGCACGCTGGGAAGCGATACAAAGCTGTGTGTTTTCCGGGGCGGCAGGCTGGAACCGTTGTACAGCGTCGGGGGAATCTGTTCAGATTCCGTTGATCTTGCAGATGCATCTTCTGATGGAAACATGGCTTATTTTCTGTACAGAAACGGTGCTGTTCTGCAGGTGTCAGATGATCTGAAGATGTCCATACGCCAACTGTCGACTGACGGGAAAACGGCGCTCACCATGGAGGTAGCAGACGCTGTGCCGTGGATAGGAAGTACCAATGACAACGATGTGCTGGTGCTGTGTCCGGCGGAAAACTGGATGCTTAACCTGTCGAAAGGCTTTTATCCGTCGTCTGAAATGTTTCTTCTGCCGCGCAGTGCGGTACTGGGAGAGTATCTGTATCTGATAGGACTGACACCGTCTCTGGAGAGTACTCTGATTCTGCGAAGAGTTCGGATCTGCGATGGAAATCCGGATACTGTACAGATGCCGCAAACTGGCGATGGTGCTGGACTGCTGTTTTTGCAATGCTGCTGGCTGCAACGCTGGGACTGGCGGTCTGGTTCAGAAAATGCTGTCTGTCCGAGAAAATGGTCTCCGGCCATAATTGACATTTGAATCCTCAAAGTGAACGGTTCAGTCAGATGTGATTGACTTTTACCGTCTGTAGGGGTATCATACATCTGCCCATATAGAAAAGAAGGTATTCCTTCGGAAAGGGAAATGTATGCACGAAAAAAAGAATCCAAACAAACCCTTAATCATATATTATATTATTGCACTGGTTGTTGTGATGCTGCTCAATGCACTGCTGTTCCCGCAGATTGAGCGCTACAGTGTAAAGAAGGTTCAGTATTCGGAGTTTATCCAGATGCTGGAAAAGGGTGAAATCAAATCGGTTCAGATTGATGATACGTCTATTGCCTTTACGCCGGTTGAGACGGCGTCCATCATCCTTACAAATAATAACAAGGTGACCTATTATACGACAAACCGGGTGACGGCGGATGATAAGCTGGTGGAACGGCTGACAGCAGCCGGCGTTTCCTTTGATCAGGTGGTTCCGGAGCAGATGTCACCGATTCTCTCTTTCCTGATCAGCTGGGTACTGCCGCTTGTGATTTTCTATGGGATTGGCATGTTCATGTTCCGGCGGATCGGTGACCGTCTGGGCGGAAACGCCATGTCATTCGGAAAGTCCAATGCCAAGATTTATGTTGAGGCACAGACAGGCAAGACGTTTGAGGATGTGGCCGGCGAGGATGAGGCCAAGGAGGCGCTTAAGGAAATTGTGGATTTTCTGCATAATCCGCAAAAATACCGCGACATTGGTGCCAGACTGCCGAAAGGAGCTCTTCTTGTAGGCCCTCCGGGAACGGGTAAAACCCTGCTGGCCAAGGCCGTTGCCGGTGAGGCCAAGGTTCCGTTTTTCTCCATTTCCGGTTCAGAGTTTGTTGAAATGTTCGTCGGCATGGGCGCAGCCCGCGTCCGTGACCTGTTCAAGCAGGCCGGGGAAAAAGCTCCCTGTATTGTCTTTATCGATGAGATTGATGCAATCGGAAAGAAGAGAGATGCCAGCGGGTTTGCCGGTAATGATGAACGCGAGCAGACCCTGAACCAGCTGCTGACTGAAATGGACGGCTTTGATGCAGGCAAGGGTGTTGTCATCCTGGCAGCTACGAACCGTCCGGAAATTCTGGATAAGGCGCTGCTGCGTCCGGGACGTTTTGACCGACGTATTCCGGTCGAACTGCCGGATTTGGCTGGACGCGAAGCTATTCTCCGGGTTCATGCTCGTGCGGTGAAGACGGAGACGTATATCGATTACAATCAGGTGGCTCGTGCCACCAGCGGATGTTCCGGTGCGGAGCTGGCCAACATTGTGAATGAGGCAGCCATTGCGGCTGTCAAGAACGGACGCAGCGCGGTTTCCCAGAAGGATCTCATGGAATCCATAGAGGTGGTTATTGCCGGCTACCAGAGAAAGAATGCGGTGATTTCGGAGCGCGATAAGCTGACGGTTTCTTATCATGAAATCGGTCATGCACTGGTTGCGGCCAAACTGAAGAATGCATCTCCGGTTGAGAAAATCACGATTGTTCCGAGAACCTCCGGTGCACTGGGATACACCATGCAGGTCGACGAGGAAGAGCGTCTGCTCATGACCAAGGAGCAGATTCTCGACAAGATTACTACACTCTGCGGCGGACGTGCGGCAGAGGCTCTGGTCTTTGGACGGATTACCAGTGGTGCCAGCAATGACATTGAACAGGCGACCAAACTGGCCAGAATGATGATAACGCGTCTTGGAATGAGTGATACTTTCGGCATGATGGCTCTTGAAACACAGAGCGGCCAGTACCTGAGCGGAGATTCGCAGCTGGTTTGTTCGGATGAGACCACTGCCAGAATCGATACGGAGATTCGGGACACCATTGCTAAGTGCTATCGGAATGCATATAAGATTCTGGATGATAATAAGGAAAAGCTGCATGAACTGGCTAAAGTGCTTCTTGACAAGGAAACTCTGACCGGCATAGAGTTTATGGCAATTCTTGCGCCCAATCAGCTGCCTGCGGCTGAAGGGGAGCAGAAAGCGGATCAGCAGGTTGAAACATCTTATCATGTCCGCGATGAATCCGAATCGGAAGGCAGAGGCGTTGAGGAGAATACGCCGGATGCAGAGAAGGATTACACGGTCTTAGATGGTGAAACAGACAGTGCCCCGGAACAACAGTAAACAGACAGAGGAATCCGGCTTGCCGAATTCCTCTGGTTTTTTAAAGAGGTGAATTGAGTGAAAACAGCAGATGCCTTCAGAGCGAATCAGACAGCTCTGGAAGAGTCTTTACGACAGGCCGGGACGGCGGAGGAGGCAGCAGCAGCTGTCCGGATCGCCTTTGAGCGGACCGCTGCTCTGTTGGCTCAGGAGGAGACAGATGAGGTGACACGTCAGCGGGAGCAGGCAGTTCTGGCGGTGGCAAAGGAATCCGGAGCGCTTCTGCGTGCCGTACGTGCGGAGGGAAAGCTGGTGGCAGCTGCGCCTGAGAACGAAACTGAGGGGCGGATGAAACCAAAAACGGCTGCACTGTACGGAGGTGTCGGGTTGCTGGCTGTGCTGGCTGTTTATGAGCTGATCAGCGGCAGGTGGATTTTTACCCTTCTGGCCGTGATAGCAGTACTGCTTCTCTATATCGGCATGAGCAGCGCGGCACCCGGCAGTACGCAGACCTGGAAAGCAGAAGGAACCGTACACGTTGAGACGGACATTGTCCGTACAATGATCTCCATCTGCGAGGCGGTTGACATTGCCGTGCAGGACCTTGCCGTGATCGATACGGAGCAGACGGTGAGAAAGATGAGCGGACAGGAAGAGGCGCTCCTGGATTTTGTGAGTGCACTGTTGGAGGCAAAGGAAAGCGGACGGGAGGATCTGCTGGTGGAGAACGCTGCAGAGGCGGAACAGGCTCTGCACCGGATCGGGATAAAGGCGGTTCGTTATTCGTCGGAAAATGCATCCATGTTTGAGCTTCTGCCCACGGTAGGGAAGAGCCGGACTGTCCGCCCGGCACTTGTGAACAGCGAACGGATTATCCGGCGCGGTGTGGCGGCAGTTCAGATGCAGGAGGTGAGCAGATGAAGATACTCGGGTTTGATCTGGGCGACGGAGAGAGCGCGGTCACCATTCTGGACGAGGCATCAAAGATAGAGCCGCGCGTTATTCCTATCGGCGGGAAAGTCAGTATTCTTTCTGCAGTTGGTGACCGGGACGGAAAAATAGTTGTCGGTGAAGCAGCAAGTGTTCTCCTGGGATCAGTTAATACACAGGTTCGCTTTAAATCCCGTTATCTGACTGATCCGGAGGCGCACATGGAAATTCGCCGGTTTGCGCAGGGCGTATACGGTGAACTGACGCGTACAGAACCAGCTCTGATGGCCGAGGTCAGTTCGACAGTTGTCGGATGCCCTGCCGGATGGGGTGAGGGACGGAGGTCTCAGTATGCTGCCCTGATGGAATCCGCGGGTTTTCCGAATGTCAGCGTTGTACCGGAGTCCAGAGCTGCGTTCATGTATGCAAGGCATGCACGGGGACTGCGCGTAGATCCTGCCTTGATGCAGAAAAGTGCTCTGGTCATTGATGTGGGTTCGAGTACGACGGACTTTGCCTATATTGTCGACGGACATCAGCAGAGTCTTTCGCTGTTTGGCGATGCCAACCTGGGCGGGGGACTTTTGGATGAACAGATACTATCTAAATGCATTGATCGCTCCAGAGACAGGGATGCACTCCGTGCAGTGATGGAGGAAAGCCCTGCCTGGCATAGTTACTGTGAACTTGAGGCCAGGCGGATCAAGGAACAGTATTTTCTGGATGAGGAAAAATGGAAAGAAGTACCGCTGAAAAAACGAGTTGTAGTATGTTATAAAGAAACGTTGTCCCTTGAACTGCAGATTGATGCACAAATGGTTCAGGAAATGATTTCGGAGCCGATACCGGCTATAGGCGGAAGAAGCTTTCGCGGATGTCTGAGAGATGCACTCAGAGCAGCTGTTCGTGTCAGTCAGGAAAAACCGGCTCAGGTAGTCATTCTGACCGGCGGTGCATCGCGTATGGCATTTCTGCAGGAGGAGTGCCGCGAAGCGTTTCACGATTCTCTGCTGGTCATGTGTCCGGAACCGGAGTGTTCCATTGCCCGGGGGCTGGCTTACTGCGGCAGAGTAGATGAAAATCTCCGGGTGTTCCGCGAGGAGGTGGCGTCTCTTTCCCGGGGAGAATACCTGAATACACAGGTAAGCAGCAGCGTCCATGAACTGTATGAGCCGATAGCGAAGGCATTATACGAAACTTCTGTGGAAAGCGTAGTAGATACGGTCAGCCTGTGGAAGCGCGGAGGGATTGACACGATCAATGATCTGGACAGCGTGCTGAAAGAACGCATCTCGAAGGATTTTTCCGGTGAGGAAGTTCGTAAACGACTTACAGGGACAATCCGGGACTGGCTTGACCGGCTGACTGACCGACTTCAGGACCGTCTGATGGATCTCTGCTGCCGTTGCGGCATTCCGTCTGAGCAAATGACCCTGAGCAGTGCACATGTGGAAACCGGTCTGGACAGGGTCGGACTGTCCCTGACAAGCGCCATGGGAATGGACATTTTCTCCGGAATTATGGGTGTGGTTCTGGCAGCGGTCGGTGCGGCACTTTGCGGTGGCGGCGGTGTAGCAATTCTTGGAACGGGTCCTGTGGGAATGATTACCGGGGCTTCAGCAGGACTTCTGCTGGCCCTTCTTGGAAAAACGACGCTTGAAAAGGCCGTCAGGTCCGTGCGTATTCCTCTTCTTCTGAGGACAGCAGTGACGGAGAAAGCTGTGCGCCGCGGACTTAAACGACAGGAAAAGGCAATCGAGGAGGAAATCATCCGTGCATTGGCAGATCCCAGAAATGGATTTACTGCACGGCTGACGGCCAGCCTGGCGCAGACGATTGGCGCACAGATGGAGATAATGGCGAGAAATGCCGAAATGTCCATTACTGCATGATCCGGGGAAAATGAAGACGGGACGGGAAGAATCCATAAAGAAACATATTCCGGGACTGGGATGAACGAATCAAATGTGGTATAATCTCAAGCAAATCAAATATAGAATCATTTGAGGAGGGTTCAAAATGGTATTTCATGTATATGAGGACGCAAAAAGCGCCTGTGAGGCCGGTGCTGTTCTGATGGCAGCGGAAATTCTGAAACGGGATGACTGCGTGCTTGGCCTGGCGACCGGTTCGACACCGATCCCGACCTATGAGAAACTGGTCTCCATGTATCAGGCGGGCATCCTGGATTTCAGCAATGTACGGAGCTTCAATCTGGACGAGTATGTCGGCATTGATTATGCAAATCCGGTCAGCTATCATGCGTTTATGAACGAGAATCTGTTCAGCAAGGTCAATATGAAGCAGGAAAACATCCATTTGCCGGACGGCTGCACGGACGAGGATGGCGCACGGTATGATAAGGCAATCCGGGAAGCCGGCGGCGTGGATATTCAGCTGCTGGGTATCGGACGCAATGGTCATATCGGGTTTAATGAGCCCTGTGACTGTTTCCCGATCGGAACGCATGTGGTGACACTGACTGAGAGTACCATCCAGGCAAATGCCCGTTTTTTCAGCAGTGCAGATGAGGTGCCGCGCAAGGCAATTTCCATGGGAATCGGCAACATCATGTCCGCCCGTGCTGTTCTGCTGATTGCGACCGGCGCAGACAAGGCAGACGCGGTATATAGAACGATATGTGGTCCGGTGACTCCCCAGGTTCCGGCATCTGTTCTGCAGCTGCATCCCTGCTGCACGATTCTTCTTGATAAGGCAGCTGCTTCCAAACTGGGGTGATCGGAAGTGATCGTTAAAAACGGCGTTGTCTTTATAGACGGGGCTTTTCACTGCAGGGATCTTTCTATCCGGAATGGCCGTATTTCTGAAATCGGGACGCCTGGAGCTGAGGCAGGTGAGGACTGCCGGGATGCTGAGGGACATTATATTCTGCCGGGGTTTGTGGATATTCATATCCACGCCTTCGGCGGCGCAGACTGTATGCGCGGGGAGCAGGATGTCCGTAAGATGAGCCGTGGACTTCTGGAAACCGGTGTGGCGGCATTTGTGCCGACCACCATGAGTGCAGGAACAGAGGAAACCCATGAAGCACTGGCCGGAATTGAGCGGGTGTGGAAATGCCAGGAGCCCTGTGGTGCCCGGGTGCTCGGTGCACATATGGAAGCGCCGTTTCTTTCGCCAAAGTACAAAGGTGCCCAGCGGGCGGAGTGCCTCCGTCTGCCGTCACCCGAGGCTTACAGGAAACTTGCCGGAGATCTTTCGTGTGTACGTATGGTAACCCTTGCACCGGAACTTCCAGGAGCTATTTCGTTGATTCAGACTCTTCATGAACAGGGGGTTGTCACCTGTGCGGCTCATTCGGCTGCAACAGCGGCGGAGGTACACCTGGCAGCGGATGCAGGTCTGTCTCAGATTACTCACCTGTTCAATGCACAGACACCGCTGCATCACCGGGAACCTGGTGTTCCAGGAGCTGGACTGGCAGATGACCGGCTTGCGGTTCAGATCATAGCAGATGGAATTCATCTGCATCCGGACGTCCTTCGTATTGCAGCACTTTGCAAAGGCAGCCGGGGAACAATTCTTATTTCTGATTCCATGGAAGCGGCAGGACTGCCGGATGGAATATATGAGCTTGGAGGACAGCAGGTAATCGTTTCAGAAGGTGCAGCCCGTCTTGAAAATGGTGTACTGGCGGGTTCGACCTTGCTGCTGCATCAGGCAGTAAGGAACATGATTCATCGTGCCGGAATCCGGCCGGAGAGCGTGATTCCAATGGCCACATCCACACCGGCAGATTCAATCGGTGCACCGGATCTGGGGCGGATTGTGGCAGGAGCCTGCGGTGTGCTGGTGGAAATGAATCAGGACTGGGAATTTGTATCAGCGGTTTATGAGAGAGGAGCTTTGTAGACAGGCCGGTCGATGAGGGAGAATGAAAATCCCGGCTTTGGACCGACTTGGTCAGCACGCAGAGTACGGAACGAAAAAAAACAGAGGAGATTTCATGAATCACGAGCAAATCCAGAGGATTAATGAACTGGCAAGAAAGAAAAAAACGGTTGGACTGACTCCGGCAGAAACGGAGGAACAGGCAGTACTGCGCAGACAGTATATTGCCGAGTATCGTGCCAATGTGGAAGCACAGCTACAGAACGTACTGGTGGAGCAGGCGGATGGTTCCTATAAACCACTGGTAAAAAAGTCAGATAATACGTTTTCCTGATTTGAATGCCGCAACAGGTCCTCTGAAGTCAGCGGAGGGCTTTGATGAACTCAGGTAACCTTGTACCCGGGAGACTAGTTTAGGAAAGCAGACCAGAATGGAATTTATCAGACAGGCTCAGCCACATATCATGCTTATGCTGAGCAGTATATGCGGAATCATTGCATTATTTGTATTCTTTACAAGGGCAATAGGTCCGGCGAGAAAAACCGCACTGATGATGATTGAACTCAGCGCAATGTTACTGCTGATTTCGGATATGCTTGCGTACACGTTCCGCGGAAATGTCAGTACGCTTGGTTATTATATAGTGCGTATCAGTAATTTCCTGGTCTTTTTTCTTACACTGCTGATGATTTACAGCTTTAACATCTATCTGATTGATCTTCTTACCAAAGAAGGGAAACTGGAAAAGGTTCCGGGACGACTGAAAGTTGCCCGAATCCTGCTGATTGCCGGAGCAGTTCTGGTGATTCTTTCTCAGTTTACAGGACTCTATTATACATTTGATGCAACCAATCATTATCAGAGATCATCCGTCTATCTGTTCAGTTATATTGCTCCGTTTGCCACGATGGTCATGCAGCTTACTGCTGTTCTGAAGTACGGCGGCAAATTGAAACGTAACATCAGGACATCGCTGATTCTGTTTACCATTCTGCCATTTGCGGCCTCTATTCTGCAGTATTTTACCTACGGTATTTCCCTGACTAACGTTACACTGGTAAATATGGCAGTGCTTGTGTTCATATTTGCACTGATCGATCTGAATGAGACTGTTGACCGGGCGGCAGAGCATGAGATTGAAATGCTGAAGCAGGAACAGAAAAAGATTGAACGTCTGTATCTGCAGACGGCGCAGGCACTGTCCAGATCGATTGATGCGAAGGATAAATATACACACGGCCATTCAGCCCGGGTAGCAAAATATGCGAAAATGATTGCCAGATATGCAGGAAAGAGTGAAAAGGAATGCGACGAATATTTCTATGCGGCGCTTCTTCATGATGTAGGCAAGATTGGCATTCCGGATGTTATTCTGAACAAAGAGGGAAAACTGACCAACGAGGAATATAACTATATCAGGCAGCACCCGGTCATAGGGAAAAAAATACTTTCGAATATTACTCAGTCTCCTTATCTGAGCATCGGGGCAAACTTTCACCATGAACGGTATGATGGAAGAGGCTATCCGGACGGACTGAAAGGGGAGGACATTCCTGAAGTTTCCAGAGTGATTGCTGTGGCAGATTCCTATGATGCCATGACATCCAAGCGCAGCTACCGGGATCCGATTCCCCAGCAGCGCGTGCGTGAAGAAATTGTCAAGGGAATAGGAACACAGTTTGATCCGGTTTATGCACGGATTATGCTGAAACTGATTGATGAGGATACCGGTTATTTGATGCGGGAAAAACCGGAAGTTCGGGATCTGTCGGGCGATACCGAGCTGATCTGCGATGACTATCGTTCTGCTTTTTCTGAGGGAATCAGGATCTTTGAGTACAGGACGCATATTCATCTGCACAGCTGGGTGCTGGATGGAGAATCTCCGGAAAATGCACTGCCTTCCATGGTCCTTTTTGATTCTCTGGATGAACGGATTCATAGTGAAGACGCGGAAAAACGGGAAATGGTGTATTTTGAATACGGGGAAATCCGTTTCGATGGCAGAACCGTCTGCTCAGGAGCACGGAAGATGCAGACGGAAATCAAGCTGAATAAGAGTGACACAGAGCTGAACGATACAACGGAGAATAATACACAGGGAATCAATTATGAAATTGAAGCAGTCCGGTATTTGGATCATGCACTGATCCGGATTGGCAGTTCTATCCGTACGATTCAGGTGACTGTGGCTCTCCCGGACAGTTCCAGATTCCTCTATCTTGCTCTGACCGGCGAACACTGTGTACTGGGGGATCTCATAATCTCTCAGGATGAAGTTGCAGCATCTGAGGGAGATATTCCACGGATCATGGAAATGATCAGCTATATCGATGAGCCGGCGGGAGATGTTCCTAATGTGCAGGTGAACGGATACCGGACAAATGCCACAGAGGGAATTCCCGTCTGT
The DNA here is from genome assembly GCA_902767305.1 of uncultured Eubacteriales bacterium. Lineage (GTDB taxonomy): Bacteria > Bacillota > Clostridia > Christensenellales > Aristaeellaceae > Ventricola. Next base: position 5,156 of record CACXHF010000315.1, on the reverse strand, counting down.
GATGGGCTGACCGTGAGCTTTCACTCGATAAGTCTTCCGACGGCCAGACTGGTCTGGCATTGCCCGTATATTGTCTTGTTCTATTCAGAGGATCGAAAAGCATATGGGGCAGGGTATCATGAATATGCGCTTATCCGGATGGATGGGGAAAGCTGGAAGAGCGGCGATTACTCTGAAAATCGAATGCCTGATCACAAGACAGAAGCATTTCCCGGATGGGAAAGTTTTAAGAAGATCAACAGGCAGGGAGTCGATTATGAAGTCCATTTCCATGTTGACGGGAATGTTATTCGTACAGAAACAGAGAATCTTGGTATTGTAATCAGTAATGAAACGTTTATCCGGGAAGAAATTAAAGAGGTTTACGTGGCGGTGACAGGCGATCAGTGTGCCCTGACCAATATTCGGATACAGGCACCTCGTCCCTGAATCAAAATGACGTATTCTGATGCTACATCTTTTCAAAGAAAACAATTATACATAAAGAAAGAAAGAAAGACAATGAACAGATTTTTGACGATATTCTTGGTACTTTTTCTTGTCTGCTCAGGCGTATATGCCGAAGGCAACGAGGGCGAAGTACATCTGGATGACGGTTCCAGCATCACCTACAATACGGACGATGAGGGGAATACCACCCTGACAATTACCAACAGTGACGGAACGGCGTCCGGGACCTATTATGACACTGAAACGAACGCCTATACCGAATGGACGATGGATCAGGATGGAAATACCTATTCGAAAACAACCAATGCCGATGGATCGGAAACCGGCTATACGTCGATTGCAGGGGAAAGTTTTACTGACTGGAGCACGGATACGGAAGGAAGCGTGATTTCCAATACCTATAATACAGCAGATGGGTCAAGTTACGGTTATTACATACCGGGTTCAGGGAACGATTTTACAGAGTGGAATGTAGATTCAAAAGGCAACACAAGTACAACGACATACAATTCTGTTACAGGTGAAACCAATACCTACTATGATCCGGCACGGAAATCATCCTCAAGTCCCCGTAAATCTTCTTCCAGCAGCAGAACCTCCAGCTCTGAACCTGTCTATTACCCCGCAGTCAGTTCAGCCAGCGGTCCTGCCTACATCAGCAGCAATGGTGCTGCAGTGAATGTTTATTCTTTTCCGTCTTCAGATGGTGCCGTGATTGCCCGTCTGGAAAATGGAACACCGGTCAATGTGATGAGTTCTGTCAGCGGCTGGGCAGAGATCGCCTTTGGAAATATGACAGGTCATGTGGATGCCCGATTTATTTCCTTTACCGCACCGATGACATCTGCAGTTCCGATTCAGGCGTCGACTGCCCAGTATACATCCCCTGTTAGAACGGCAACCGAGCAGTATGTGACGATGATCAAAATTCAACCTGCAGCGGTGACCGTCCGTGCACCGCAGACGGGGGGGATTGTTTTCCTCCGCTGGGCACCGTCCGAAATGGAACCGGTGATCAGCAATCTTCCTGACGGATATCCGCTGACAGCACTTTCCTTAAACAATGAATGGGTACAGGTCTTTGATCCGAAAACAAATGATGCAGGATTCATTCTGCGCGTTTGTGTAAACGGGCTGTAAATGTGTTAAGAGGTATTTTCTCTGCCAGTTGAAAGCAGACGCCATCGAGATACTTTCACATGACAGACGCAGTGAATGTGTCTGGAGCGTATATAAATGAATGCAAAAAACTGCCGGATACGGCAATGTATTTTGTATCGTGAATTTACTGTCGGGAAAACACAGACTGACTTGGTCAGACAGACTCCGTCAGTCGGAAAAATGGAAGCTTTTCCATCTGTATTCTTCATATCCTTCTTTATTTTTGCTCCCAAATTGAATATAATGAACTACAGCGAAGTTATTATTATCTGAGGAGGCAAAGCATGACGATAAACAAAAAAATAAACGGTGATGTTCTTGAAGTTGCTCTGGAAGGACGCCTTGACACCATGACCGCCCCGGAATTGGAAGCAGAACTGAAAAATGATCTTGGAAATGCAAAAGAGCTGATTTTTGATTTTAAGAAACTTGAGTACATTTCATCCGCCGGGCTTCGGGTATTGCTGACCGCGCATAAAGCAATGGCTGCAAAGGGCGGTATGAAAATCAAGAATGTCAGCGAGTTGGTTCAGGAAGTGTTTGATGTTACCGGTTTTGCGGATATTCTGACCATCGAATAAGACGCGTGAAAGGGGAAAAACACCATGAAATCCAATGTGATACACATCGATAATACGGGAAATGGGTTTGAAGAGGCTATAAAAGAGATCAGAAAAGTTGCTGTTTATGAGGAACTGAATCATAAAAATTCGCTCCAGTTGCAACTGTGCGGAGAAGAAATGCTGAGCCTTGTAACTAGTGTATCGGGTGAAACAAAAGCATCCTTCTGGATGGAGACAGGCGGCAATGCATTCTGTCTTTATGTATCTACAAAGACGAAAATGGACAGGGAAAAACGTGACTTGTTCCTCTCTTCATCCACTTCAGGGAAGAATGAGGAAGCCTCAAGCTTCTTGGGATTCCTCCGCAACATTTTTGAGTTTACGATGCTTTCGGGACCCGACCATGGAGACAGTCTGCCGGATGACGTGCTGGACGATCTGACAAATCACGTCATCAAATGCACAGATACAGAGTGGGATAAGTATGAACAATCCACGTTGAAAAGACTGGCAAACACCATAAAGATTGGTATCCGCGGTGGAGATGTTGTGATGACTGTTATCAAGACATTTCAGTAACCCGTTATGGGAATACCCAGGGACAGAAAACTGAAAAACAACAGAGACCATTCTTCGCGCGGGAATGGTCTCTTGTTTTTGTTTTGTTGCAGATCGGAGACAATATGCAGATCATTACCGGGCTGTACGGTCAGTAAGAGAAAGGCTGCCTGGAAAATGGTTAAATTTCCGTGATGTTTTAAAAATATCTGGACAGTCTGCTACATAACAGGTAAAATAAAAACTGGGTTATTTCAAAGAGATCATGTGCATGCAAAAAACATGTGTCCGGGTTCAGATCTTTGATATGATGGATGTACAGGTACATATTATTTTAGCCGACGGAGTACTGCCTTGTAATGAGTGTACCGCCTGAGTTCGCTTCTTTTTCCATTTATGTACGCGTAATTAGGCTGCCGTAACAGTTTCAGGAAGAGGATGAATGAACAACAACGGGAGAAGCCGAGAACTGCCAACCATGGTGCCTGTCCACTTCAGTTCATTGCGGAACGGCATTCTTGTTTTTTCTCATCTTTCTGCCGGCGGATAATTCTGTACGTATATATTTACAGAAGTGGTGCTGAATCAGTTTAAAAGGCATAGGATTTCTTTCCTGGGAGGCTATATTCCGGAGAGGTTCGCTATTGTAATTTTTTGCAGAAACGAAGATGGAACTGCATTCACCGGTTTCTTTGAATATGCTTTTTGATCCGCAACCGGGGCGGACAGAGCAAAAGACGAAAGCCCGGAGAAACAAAACAGAGGAGGAAAAAGGCCATGAAAAAAACAATTATCGCGGTTCTGGTAATTTTAGCAACGGTTTTTATGGTGAGTGCAGTGGCAGAAAACAGAATTTCTCTGGATGAGGCAAAGAAGGCTGCATTGGAATATGCAGGTGTTACGGCAGAGAATGCTACTTTTCTGAAGGCATATCTCGACCGGGATGACGGACGTATTGTGTATGATATTGAGTTTTTTGATGCGAATACCAAGTATGAGATGGATGTCGATGCAACCACCGGCAGTATCAATGAGTTTGAAAAAGAAGTTTTTCAGCGTGATTTTGCGGTTCAAAAACTGACTAATGATGAGGCAATGCAGGTTGCTCTGGCAGATGCTGGATTCAGTGCAGAAAATGTCCGCATCAAGAAGTCGAAAATGGATGAAGACGATGGACGCATGATTTATGAGATTGAGTTTGTTGCCGACGGGATGGAGTACGAATACGACATTGACGTCCAGACCTGCACAATTATAGAAAAAAACGTAGAAAAGGCGGACTGAGTTTTTCCCTGGACTTTTCAGCGACGCGATAATCCATCCGGACAGAAGCCCCTTTCTCTGTATAGACGGGGAAAGGGGAAACTGGCCCGGATGATTCTTTACATTGGATTGCCGGGAGAGGCAGAAATGAAAGAAGTCACTATGGAAGGATGAAAATGTCAAAACGGTTTATCGTGTTTCTATGTCTCTGTCTGATTCTTGCATGCTGTGGAATCTGTGACTCAGATATTGGAGCGGATTCTGTTCAGTTGTATGTGGAGCAGCATCCCGGGGTTCTTCCTTATGACGGAATCTGGATAGCGGATGGGGGCAGCATGCGCATCGAGATTGCCTGCCGCCAGGATTGCGTTGAAATTCTCGTTTTTCAGATGATTGGTGAGTTAGAGTGGACGTCCTGGGAATATCTGGCGGAATATGAGGAACGTACAGGAGTGCTGAAATCGCTGCCGGAAACCGGACTGAAAAGCTGGAACCGGGGAGATACTGATGGGAACATACTGGAAAGTGTTTATGAATATGATGACGGCGCAGCCGTGTTTTCTCTGAATGAGGAAGGGGAACTTCTCTGGAAAGAGGAAAAGGAAGATGCAGACGCCGGCTTCATCTTTAAAGGAATAGGCTCATTCGGCGGAAAATATCTCAGTGACAGAGTCAGAATCAGCATGGTCTGGAATCAGCATGAAGCGAATTATGATGTGGATGTTTCCATTCGGGAAGACAGCGTCAGAACTCGCGAATGGGTAATGAAGGGAATATATCATCCGGAGACGAGGACACTTTCTGCTGCAGGTGCAAGTACCCTGATTACACACCTGACGGATGGAACCATTGATCTTGATGCAAATCCGGAATCGGGGGAGGTATCCGCAGAATTCTCTTTTGACAGTCACTTCAGACTGCTGATCCGCAGTGCAGAGAAAGAACTGGAAGGAATATCGTTTGAACATGTCTTTGTTCCGCTCTGGCTTTGGGATCTCTGATCCCTGTGCGGGAAACAATATCCGGCAAAGCGATGTATGGAATACTGAAAACAGGTTCAAGCGGAGTGGTATAACACAACATTCGCGTGATTTAGGTAGGAAATCCATGTGAGTATGACAAGATCTTCCCAAATCTCATCCAAAACACTACTATTTTCCC
>CACXHF010000314.1 GCA_902767305.1 uncultured Eubacteriales bacterium | reverse complement strand
TTCAGCCACCCGAAATGTTCACAGTCGAAGGCCTCATACAGCTGAGAAGGAAGGAAGTTTTTTGCATAAGTCCGAAGCGCATCCGGTTTCGTCTGTAAGTATTGTGTCAGCACACTGAAACCATTCTGCCCCTGCTGTCTTTCTTCCTCTGACGACATCCGGCCCACTGTACTGAAAAACGTCGGATACTTACTCCAGAAGAACCCCATTGAAGAAGCATACAGATGCCGTATGGCTATTTTCTCATTGATGATATTGAAATGCGGTGCATGAATGTTTCCCCTGATCATGTCTTCCGGATGCTCAAAAAAGGCAAAATCATGGCTGGAGCGGTTACAGAAAGTCAGCGCGAACGCAGCGCTGTTTCTGCTTCGTCCGGCACGTCCTGCACGCTGCGCATAGTTTGAGGGCATCGGCGGCATATTGCGCATGAATACGGTTTCAAGCGAACCGACGTCCACGCCCATTTCAAAGGTCGTCGAGCAGCTGAGCACGTCGATCTTTTTGTCCTTAAAGTCCTGCTGGTACTCATAGGCCTGATCTCGGTTCAGCTGTGCCGTATGTTCCTTGACCCGAAGAGGTCTCATTTCCATATCATGGTACAGCCGATAGTAATGATTATCTGCCAGTTCTTCAGCAGGATTTGTTTCCTCCAGATGACCGCTGCAGTGATATGTCATGCATGTACCCTCAATATTATACGGGGTTAATTTGTGACACCGGCTGCAGCGATACCAGTGTGTTGGTCTGAAAACAAACAGTTTGTCAGGGTTCAACTGAAAACCGTCATCGACCGGAGTAATCAATTCCATTCTCTGCATCATACTCCAGAGCGTCATCATCAGCCGGCGTGCAATAGCATCATCCATTGCACCCGGGACCTTCTTTTCGAGCATTCTCTTTATATAATCGAGGCGCTTATTGCTGCGTGACTCGCTCTTGGGGATGAAGCTCTTCAGGTTTTTCGATGAATCCCCGCCCAGCGCAACATATCGTGCACCAGACATGCCATAGGAATAGAACTCTCTGTCTTCCTCTGTCATGGGGATGGGGATCTGAATGGCCAGATCATTGATCATGCTTCCGATCAGCACGCTGAAAAGCGTGTTCACTTCTTCTGCGCTCATTCTGAGCTTTGGATTTGCAGAAAACAAGCCAGGTTCCAGCCCCATCGCGATCACGCCCATGCCCTGAAGTGATGCATCGGATGTCATATCAGCCGCCTCAGCAAGAACAGCTTTCCAGCTTTCCTTGACCGAACGGTAATCAGTTCCCCTGAGAATACCCTGCCGTTCAAAGACGGCACTGAGATCTTCACAAAAATGTTTGATGGCCATCGGGCGGTGCATTTCTCCGGCCTGTTCCGTCATGATCCTGCGATACAGCAGTTTTCTGTAGGATGTGTCCAAATACGTCGCAAAGTATGCAGAAGACTGCCTGCTGTCAGAAAAGCACAGGAACTGTTTGGCCTGATTGACTTCAGAGGCATCGCTCTCACTTCCATCCTCTTCCAGACCAAATCCAAAGTCATCCGCACTGATCGACTGTTCGGTTTTCACTGTAGTTTTGGCGGGCAGTGCATTAAACAAAGAAGTTGCGATAACGCTGGTCACTGCTTCCTGACCCGTAAAAAAGTTGCGCAGAATACCATTGCTGTTGACAGCCTCACAGCAAACACATTTTTTCAGCCTGTGATCCAGTCCTTTTGTTTTTATCTGAACCACCGGTACTTCATACTGTGTCCCATGTTCGCATGTTTTCTCCACACGTGCCTGTGTATTTCGGAAATGTCCGCACAGTGCGCAGATTTTTCCGGGCATTCCATCGCTTTCATTTTCCAGTGTGTCTTCATCCGTATTGGATGCATTCGCACCGAGATAAAAGATGTCTTTTGCGCCGGACTTACTGCTCTGCTCCAATACATGCGTTTCCGTATTCAGCTGACCTGTCAGATAGATCGCATGGCATGCATTGCAGGTGCTGATTTCAAAGACTTTATACTGAAGATGACTTGAAGGATCCTTCCATTCTCTGGTGCGATTGAGGAACAGCCGTTTGTTCGGCGGCAGAGTAATAAATATGCTGTCCGTTGCCCGGAGGAATGTGTGATATCGGGCATCGAGCAGACGAATACCGTCAGCTTCGCTGAACGAGGCAGCCTCAACAAAATGCCCCACCATATCTTCCGTCATATTCAGCTGATCACAGATTGTGCGGATCGTCTTGGGCGTTTTCAGCAGTGTTCTGAGCTTCCAGTATTTTTCATCCCGATGAATCATGTCAAACAGTGGGTGATCCGGATTCAGATTGTACTCCGGATGCTCAGACAGCAGCCATCTTCCAATTTCGCTTTCCTGATTCCCCTCACTGATTCTCTCTGAAACGCTCCGGTACACACCATCAGGCACCGTGATCTGGTTCATCGGTTTCGGCACCGGGACACGAACGGCACGGATCACGTCCTGTTCCGCAAACGGCTCATCGGTCAGATTGGAAGCAAATGCCGCTACTTCGGCATTTTCCTTTTCGTTTCCCAGTGTTGCCGAAGTAATGAAATACTGCAGGCTGCACCGATGCAGTGTCGCTTTGAGGCGTCGAAGCAGCATTGCCACTTCAATGCCCGTGGATCCCCGATAGACATGGGCCTCGTCCAGAACAACATAACGCCAGGTATCATCCCGAAAAAACACCTTGTCTCCAGGCCGCACCATCAGATATTCAAGCATCGCATAGTTGGTAATCAGAATATGCGGCGGCGTTTCTTTCATCTGTTCTCGGCTGATCAGTTCATTTTCTCTCGGTTTTCTTTTGTTCAGTTTCTCATATTCAGCGAGCGCCTTTTCAGTTTTTTCCTGCGTCTGACCTGTATAACAGCCAAACGTCACCCCTGGCGTCTGCTCCAGGAGCGTGCGCAGACGTTCTACCTGGTCATTTGCCAGTGCATTCATCGGATAAATCAGCAGCGCACGAACGCCGGGAGTGAGCGTATGCTGCTCTGCCTCCCGGGCAAGCCCTGCGAGAATCGGCATCAGAAAGCTCTCCGTTTTGCCGGAACCGGTACCTGTTGAAACAACAATGTTCTTCCCGTCCAGCGCTTTCATCAGTGCCTGTTCCTGATGCGTATAGAGGGGTCTGTCATGATAAAAGCCATATTTCAGGAAAAAGGATGGCAGTTTTCCGTCCCGAACCAGTTCGCGTGTCGTCCTGCCTGCCGCAAAATTATCGTGCGCATCCAGATAGGGACCTGCAACAAACATCGAGTGGGCTTTCAGCTGCCGTTCGAATTCTTTCTGATAATCCGGATCATTCAGACTGAACATGGTTCCGAGATAACGTTTATACTGCTTTTCAATCAGGTTCGAGCCCTGAATCGGAGAGAACGACATCTGCATTCCTCATTTCTCTTTTTATACAGACTGAAATACCACGGTGAACGTATCTTCAGGCACCAGAGCAACATAACGCCTGTAGCGCTCCATAAACGCCATTTTCCAGTTTTCCTCTCTTGTGATTCCCCTGTGTCCATAATCATACAGGAAAGGCTGCCATTCTCCATCGTCCTCAAACAGGATGGAGCAATGATCGATAGAGTGTGTGTCATGAAAGACCACACGGACAGGGAATGGCGGCACATTCAGGCGGGTTCTGTCCTGCATCATCGCGCTGTAACTGTTGCTTTCACTATCGTCCCAGGACGTCAGTCTCACCTGATAACCATTGTTGCGGATTTCAAGGTCCTCACTTTTGCCGTTGACTGTATCCACCTGCCTGATCGTAAAAACCGCACCTGTGAGATCAGCAGGATTGAGCAGTCGGATCGCCTCACGGCCAATCTCATCGTATGCCGTTCCAAACCCGAAATCATCCTCAATTTCCTCATAGACAACGGCACTGTAGGTTCCGCTTTTCAGGGAAGCTTTCGCTGTGAACTCTCCGTTCTGCATCGGGATTTCCGTAAGAATCTCATCCTCTTCATGAAGGATTGTCACAGAGTAATTTCCCTTTCCGATCACATCAAAGATACCGTGCAGTGTATTACTGTCATAATTTGCTTCCAGGCGTCCGGACATCACATAACTGCGGCAGTAGACTGCTGCAAATTCCCAGCTTTTTCCATTGACACTGATATGAACTGTATGTCTGACCCTGTCCCGCGTGAACCACTGGCGCAAGGCAAGGAGATTGCATGTGATGCTGTTTTCTCCAGTCCGTCTTTTGCAGCTCAGATACTGTCCGTCCTCCATGCCGTCTTTGTCCACATACAGAATGACTTCATCCGCCGGTACCATCATCTCAATGGTTTCCGGGAAGTCCCTGTGCCATACGTCGCCCAGCGGAGTCAGTCTCCAGTCGCTCCCTTCCTCACGCCAGGAGACAGCAGGGACATTCAGCCGCAGTGCATATTTCCCAGCCAGCGCACCAAAGGACAGATCCAACCTGCAGGTTTCCGGATCAATCTGAAAACCATACTCATTGCGAGAAGGGTTCTTTTTCAGTTCTTTTCCCGTGAACATATCAGATACGGTAAATTCCACGCTGCCGCGTGGTGTATTCCAATACGGCAGGCCGGCCCGACCATTGTCGAAACTGAATCCAAAGCTTTTCCAATAGCAGAATGTCCAGTCCCTGACATGATAGTCCCCCGGTACGCTTATATTCACATGATACAAAGTCACCGTTTCTTTCGGAAGCGGAAGAGTCACCAGATACCCGCTGTCCTCTCCCCGCTCATTAAGCATCAGTCGCCGATAATGCACATCTTCAGTACCAAGGAATACATCATTTATCTGGATTCTTGTCTTTTCAAACTGCTCATCCGATACTTTCAGCAGAAATGAAGGAAATTCACAGTAAACAGGAACGCTGTTTCCGCTTTCCATGTCCACCAGCTGTGCATCTTCCACAGATTTTCCTCCGCAGATACCTTCGGCCAGATCCTTTCCCGCAATGGCCAGCGTCTGATCCGGGAAAATGATCGTCTCTCCCTTCTGCAGTGTCACTGCTTTTATTTTCAGTTCATGGAGTTTCTGTTCTATACCGACACTTTCCGTCTCCACTTCCACATTCGGTTCTGTTAGAAAATAGACAGCACCTGAAGGGATATATTTTCCGGCCACCATCGTTCCCTGCGCATTAAACACACGCACACAATCCTCCGGTATACGGTATGTCTTGAGCAGATCCGTGCCGTTATAAAAATCGAGCCTGATCTCATCGAGCAGCTTGTGATATGGCATGCGCTCACTGGCTTCCTCCGTGCGCCACCCCGTAATGGATTCGATTAATTCACTTTTGACATCGTACAGCCACTGATCGCCGACGGAAACACTCCAGTATGCCTGCTCCTGACACTCAAACGGAAGACGCTGAACCGGAAGAATCAGCCGCACACTCCCGGTATTGGTATCCATGCTCAGTGTCGGCTGCAGAAACATGCGTTTTCCTCTCTTGCCGCTGCCGGTTCCCTTTTCCCACTGCCCATTCATTTCAGGCCTGCCTGCGCACCATTCCCTGAAAGCACGCGCAAAGCGGTCCTCATGGTCCGGTGTCCATCCCTGATGCCAGAATGCCTCGTCAATCCAGCTCAAATACATCTTCATTCTGGCAAGGGACACTTCCGGAATCAGTTTCAGTGCATCCAGTGTCTGTTGGAGAATCATCTGCCTGCGTGAAAAATAGTCACCGCTGATCATCAGGTCGCGCAGTTCTTCCAGATTGGCAAAGTTCATATTGCGGCCAAGGTCCAGCTCATAATACGCAAATAGAAAATCAAACAGACGTCCAATATATGCATTGCTGACAAACGAGTGCATTTTAATGGACGCCACATATTCACTCGTCGAGAACGTCGCTTTCCGATAGTATTTCATTGTAGACAAAAAGCATTTTCCAAATATGCGCATCATGTCCGGGGTAACGGAGCAATGGAGCGCTTCCGCTACTTCCGGCCAGAACGCCGTGCCTGGGCATCTCAGTGCAATCTGCACCAGACCGACACAGATCATCTTGTCCTGCCCAAAGGACATGCTTATAGAGATGGACTGCCGCCTATACTGATCTCTCATATACCGAATCAGCAGACCATATTCTTTTTCATCCAGTTCAATGCTTCCCAGGATGGGCTGCGTGTCGAACTGTTCAGAAAGATAATTGCGAAGATGTTCCCAGTTATCGAGAACTCTGGTGCGTTTGTTGCTGGCTTCTGTTTTCAGCGTAGCAAGCAGACCGATCGGTTTTTCTCCCTGGTCTGCGTGGAATGCATGAATCCGGTCCATATCACAGCAGTGTTCAATGCGTTCCAGCGCTGGCTTGCCGAAAAAGACTTCGGCCTTTCTCTGATCGAAATATCCGTTTGCATACAGAAAATCGAGCGCATGTGAATGGCGACGGAAAACGTCTGTCACGGCATTGATATACCCATTGTAGGCCCTGCGCAATTCCATTGGGAGAAGATTGACCTTCTTTATGATCTCCGCATCACTGTTCCCCATGGTTCGCAGTCTTGCGATGCGCAGCCCAGCCGGATTGTCCTCAGCGACTCTTTCAATTGCATGACACAGACGAAATGCAGCTTCAAATTCTTTCCTTTCCAGCCGGTTTATCCATGCAAGATGTTCCTTTCGGCATATCTCCTCTTGAAGGATTCCCATCTGGATCCGAAAACGTTCATTAGACAAACTGCTGATTGCAGCATACTCCTCAGCAGACGCACCAAATGCAAGTATCCTGCAAAGCGGCCAGCTGCGCGCCGTGACTGAGGTCAGAAGCTTTAACCTCTCTCGTGTCGAATCCTGCTCCGGATGCTGTGGCTTCGTCTCTGCTTTCGGAGCCTCCACAGCAGGAATCTCCTCCTGCGCTTTCAAGACAGCTCCGCACCGGCTGCAATGTGTTCCTTCTGTTAGACCTATTTTTCCTATTCCCGGAGCAATGTATGCATCGATCACCGCACTGTGGCCAAGCGCCGGAATCATTTCTCTTTCTTGCAGCACTTCTCCGCATACACTGCAGTGTTTTCCTTC
>CACXHF010000313.1 GCA_902767305.1 uncultured Eubacteriales bacterium | reverse complement strand
GGATGCTTCCTGAGGAGTCATTTGGAGATAGCGGACCAGCCAGACAATGCCAAGCAGCAACATAAGACCAAGAACGACTGCCACTGAAAGCGTAATTATATCAGCAGGGCGTACAAGAATGGCAATTCCAAAGAGCAACAGAAGCAGAACAGTTGCAATTTCCGTAATACCGCGTTTTGATGAAAACATTTTTTTCATTTGATTCTCTCCTCTCCTTAAAATATTGAATGATATTACACGATCATGGTGCGAAACAATTCATCATTAATATTAGTGCAATCCTTACTTGCCTGAAATAACAATTCCGTCTACGGCCATATATGGCATAACCGTTGTTCCGTTTTTTACTGTTTCCCTGGAGATTGCACGAATATGCATGAACATTTCTCCAAGATTTCCACTGATCATGGTTTCATTGATTGCGTTGGTGATGCGGCCATTTTCAATCAGAAAGGCATTTTTGGCTACGCCAGAAAAGTCGCCGTTCGTTCCAGGCTGACCTCCGGAAAAATCACCCACAAGAATGCCTTGTGATGTTTCTTGGATGATGGAATCAAGCGAGGATTCTCCCGGATTGACAATCAGAGCACTGTCAGTATTCCGGGTTACAGGCCTGCCGGTTTTTCTGGCAACATACAGGCTGAGCAGATGTGTCATCAGGATTCCATGATCAATGATGACGATATCTTCACTCTTGAATCCGTCACCGGTCCAGAATTCACCTATTACAATATTGGGGTCGTTTGGCTTATTGGAAACAGTCAGAACAGGAGATGCAACACGTTCGCCGATCTTATCAAGCCAAAGAGAGGTACCGTCCAGGATAACTGAGTCGGATGCATAGTTTCCAAGAAGCATAGACAGGAACTGTGCCAGACATTCTGGCGTGAAAATCACGGTGCCGGTAAATTTTCCATTAAAGGCGGTCGCTGCGAGTCGTTTTGAAGTATCTGAAAGGTGTTGTCTAACAGAAGCACGTTCAATAAATGGAAATGAAAGATCATCGGTCAGGAAACTAGCACTGTCAATTCCTGTTGTATGTGTACCTTCACCTGCAGAAAACTCAAGAGACACAGAATAAACCCCGTATTTTGCGTCAAAAGCAGTACCGTTGCTGTTTCTGTACAATCTTCGTCCGGATATCTGTGAGGCAATCAGAAGCATAAGACGGATCAACGGGTAGTCCTGCGCAATGTCTTTTTTAAGTTCAGCAGTCCTGCTGAATAGTTTTTCGAGATCCGGATTATCACAACCTTTTATATAAGCAGCTTCACCTTCGTATGGAGCTATATCCCACATAGGGTCCGGGACAGCTGATTCCAGTGCCATTCTGGCATCGTTGATTATCTGCTGTAAACCCTCATCACTGAGATCTGTACCACTTGAAGTGCCGGTACGTCCTTTTGAAATCAGTCTCAGGGAAATCCGGTTTCCCTGTACGGTTCTTAGAAGAGTAAATTCCCCATTTTCCAGATTAAATTCCTGCGATTCACTCTCAGAGAGTGTAAAAGCATACTTTTCTACATTGCATTCTTTCAGCAAGTTTTCAAAAAAGCGTGCACATTCCTCCAGATTTCTCATTTTAATCTCCTTCAACAGGCAGAAGCCTGACTCTTTTCCTTATGTTCATTTCCGGAGAAACCATACTATCTTCCGCCCATTGTAATACTGCATCTGAGATGAGGCCCACCCATGCCAACGGGAATAATCTGCTTTTTTCCACAGAAGCCGCTGGATGACCAGGTGATTTCTTTAGAAATCATATCAACTGACCTGAGCATATCAAAGGCAATTCCGGAGACTGTGGTGTCTCTCAGTGCACGGCCGAGTTTTCCATTTCGAATTTCGTAACCCATTGTTACACCAAACATGAATTCCCCTGTCAGATCGGCCTGTCCGTTGCCGGATGAGATAAGATAGTATCCGTTATCTACAGACCGGATCATATCTTCGATGGAGGAGGAACCGGGAAGAATACAGGTATTGCGCATACGAATCAGAGGTTCATCGCTAAAAGCCCATGCCCTTGCATTTCCGGTTGGTTGGACGCCGAAACGTTCAGCTGTTTCGCGGTTATTCATATATCCTTTCAGAATCCCGTTTTCGATCAAAACAGAATCACCAGCGGGAATTCCTTCATCGTCCATATAAATCGGAAGAGGGACGCTCCCCTCTTGCCCGTCCGGTCCTATATAACCATAATCAATCATGCT
>CACXHF010000312.1 GCA_902767305.1 uncultured Eubacteriales bacterium | reverse complement strand
TTCCGTCCGGTCATATTGAAATCACTGATGTTGATAATCTGAGTAAACTGTTCATCCGGCGGAAGCAGCTGCATCACCTGCATCTCAATTCCGCGGCTGGCCAGTCTGCTCGCCAGTGTCTCATAATGCGTACAGAACTGACGCATGTCCTCGACCAGTGAAGAAGCCTCATCATGCGTCGGTTCACGGTCCTGCATATCCAGACCGCCCAGTTCCATGGAAATCTGGCCGTTCGCCCCATAGGTGACATCCACCGCCGTTCCCTCGTTCAGGGAATACAGTTCGTGCCGGATCTTCCGGCCGCTCTTTTTAGTAACCGTCCGGTCACCCACAAGCTCATAGCCCATCTCCCGCATGACCTCATCGACCGCCTGATCGATATACATCTTTTCCCGGTGTTCCAAAGCCGCTTTTTCAAGCCTTGTGTACTGTTTGTTAAGCGCTTCAATTCCCTCGCGCGTCGCCTCTGTCTGTTCGACCTTAAGGTCACAGTTCTCCGCAAGGAACTGGCATCTGGCCAGCAGTTTATCGTATTCTTTCCGGAGTTCATCCTCGCTCCTGCACCGCTTGATAAACGGAACCACCACCGCCAGATAGAAATTTTCCAGATAAACATTGTCCCGGATCCGGTCTGTCTCCTCCTGCAGAGATCTCAGTTCCTCCCGCAGCCCGTCTGACAGATTCAGTTCATCCAGTTCGCTGAGTTTTTCCGTCACCCGGATCAGTTCCGCGCTGTTGAATTTCTCCTTTTCAGGCTTCCCGTTTTTTTTCTCCACGACCGGTGCGGCAAAGGACAGAGCAAATCCGGCATCGATCTGCTCCGCACTGAGCCGGGCTGCCTGCTCCGCATATTTCATCTGAATCCGTGCCGCCCGGGCAGTCAGCGCATCCAGCTGCTCCAGCATCTGCCGGAAATGTGCTTTGTCCGATACGGACACCGTCTTTCCCCCGGAAATCTGACGCAGTCTCTGCAGTGCCTCCCCAAGCTCATAGAGGCATCTGTCCCTGTCCGGATCCTCTGTGCAGTTCTGCTCCTTGAGCGCTTCCAGTTCACCGATTTTCCGGCGGATTCTTTCCTCCCGGCGTTCCAGTTCATCTCTCAGTCCTGCCTGACTGCCCTCTCTGGCGCGCCTGTATGTATCATTTGTCTCCCGGATCCGTCCCAGGCTGTGTTCCAGTTTTCCGATTTGCTCCCGCAGCACATTGTTATCCGCAGCCAGCTGACCGCTGTGTGTCCTCGGACGGGCTTTTTCAATCTTTTTCAAAGCCCGTTCCGCTTCCTGCATCACCGGCTGCGCGGCATTGATTTCGCCGTCGGAAAACCAGGATTCGCCCCTGCATTCCTCAAGCTCCGAGATGATCTCTTTCAGCTGTGCCAGCCGTTCGTGAATCTGTCCCAGATTTATGTTTCTTTGTGTCTGCTCACGGGCAAATGCTTCTCTCTCCAGCATCTCATAGTGAAGCTGCATTTCCCGTAGTTCAGCCTGCAGCTGCCGGGCCAGTTCCTGCCTCTGAGCGTTGCTTACACGCACAGCGGATGTCTTTGGTCCACTCATTTTTCTCCCCCTCAGCCCATCACTGACTTGCGCCACTGCTCAAGTTCGGCACGTTTATCCTGCGTCAGCAGCCAGCTTTCAAACTGCGGCGTCAGATCGCCGTTTTCAACCATCAGTTCGTTGTACAGCCGTTCAAATACGTTTCCGTCTTCCACGACCTTCTGCACATATCCAGCCAGTTCGTTGAGGTTTTTAAAGGAATTCCCGCCTGCAACCAGCGTTCTGCTTCCGGAGAGCATAAAAGCCATCTGGAAATCCAGAACCCGCACAGAACGCAGATCCCCGTAGTTTGCCCGCCTTGCAGCTTCCATGGCCTCAAGCGCCTTGCACTGCGCCGATTCAATGTTTGTTCCCCTGTTTTCAAGAATGCCCGTCCGCTGATCCTGGATTCGCTGATAGCAGGAAAGAATGCCGTTGTCCGTCATGTCTTTCAGGAGCGGATCCATGGAAAAGTCCTTTGCACGCATCTTTTTGAGCAGTTCCTTTCCAAAGTCCACCAGATCCGCAAAGGCCGCCCCTTTCCACAGCAGGTTCCGCATCTCCGGGCAGATATAGTACAGCGTTTTGAAAAAGATCAGGTCCTCATTGCCCCCGGAGTTCAGTTCCTCCACCGCTTCCTCGCAGTACGTTGCCTTTGTCTGATCAATGTTGCTCTCAAGGAAGTACATGCCGAGATTGCCGCGGTAAAGCTGTTTCTTTCCCTCTTCCCAGTACCGGTTAAAGTCCAGCAGCAGATTGATCAGGTCCGTATAGGACTTGCCGCGGAACCAGTATGGATGCGCCTGCGCCCCTGCGCTGAAGGAATCCCCCGGCGTTACCTGCTTTTCTCCCCTGCACCACCGCAGAACCTCTTCATATGTCCATCTGCGGTTCGGGTTTTTCTTGTCATTCCGGTTAGTGAGGTCTGAGTAGGTCAGTCCCCAGATCAGCTGCTTCAGCTCATCCGGCATTTCCGGCGGACAGGGAATTTTCTGCAGCGAGATAATCCGCATCCGCTGCTCATCCGTCAGTCCGTCATAGGGCAGTGAACCGGCGAACAGTTCAAAAACAGTGATTCCCAGGGAATAGTAATCTGATTCGCTGAGGAAAAGATCCCCTGCTGTTTCCGGCGCTGAATAGATCGGTGTACGTCCGGTCTGGGTAACAAGATAGGCAGCCCCGTCCTGCTTCACTGAACTGATGCCGAAGTCGATGATAGACACGCTCCGTCCGTCATTGTTGAGCATGATGTTCGAGGGCTTCAGGTCCTTGTGGATAATTCCAATTTCATGCAGATCATGGAGTCCCTGATTCAGTGAGGGAATGATCCATTCTTTCAGATCCCGGAAGGTAAACTGTTTCCCCTGAAGGGTCCCGTTCCGGTAAAAAGGAATAATCTCAACCGTATGTTCACCGTATTCACCGATATCAAAGATGCGTGCGATATAGGGTGACTGAATCGCCAGAAGCTTGTCTACAACCTCCGGCTTGATCGACGATTTCCGCCGATATACTTTTGCCACAAATTCTGTCTGGTCCTGTGTCACGATATACAGATCTGCCTCACCGGACTCAACATTCATCTGACTCCGGACAACATACCTGCCCAGGAGCACGGTTCCTGTGGGAATTCCCTGTTGAATCCGGGATGCTGCATATTCCGGAGGAATCCCGCTCCTGGCTCTGTTATCCGGAATATTCGGATTTACCACAGTTCCCCGGCTGCCTGCTGTTCCCTGATCCGCAACCGCCGGATTCAATACCGTTCCACGTCTCCGGCCGCGCGCCGTTCCCTGGTCCGCAACTGACGGATTCAATACCGTTCCCCTTCCTGTTCCCGCAGCGGTTTGGGATGCTTCCCCACGTGCACCTCCCGTAACAGCTGGATTCAGGACCGTTCCACGCCCTGTTCCCACCGGAGGCCGGGGGGCTTCACCACGTGCACCTCCCGTAACAGCCGGATTCAGGACC
>CACXHF010000311.1 GCA_902767305.1 uncultured Eubacteriales bacterium | reverse complement strand
AACGGAAAAACAGTGAAAAGTGCTGTAAACGGCGATATACTCACCGTCCTGGAGAGATCGGGCGAATGGACCTGTGTCGTTTATTTAAAAAATGGGGAAGAGTACGACGGATGGGTTCTTACCCGATATATTGTCATTCAGCCCATGACTATTACTCTGCTTTCCTCCAATATTCCAGCATATTGTGCACCGGACCGTTCTTCCAAACAGATAGGTTCTCTTCCAAAGCAGACTGAGCTGACTGTTCTGGGGATCTGGGATGATTTTTACATTGTCAGTCTGAGAAACGCCTCCGCTTTTATTTCTATGGATGCTGACCTGATCACTTCAAATGAACTGTACCAGTCTCTGTATACAGCCTCCGGCTTGGCACGCACCATCAGGAATGCGCAGATGCGAAGCGGTCCTGGTGATGGTTGGAAAGAAGTTGCCTACATTCCAGCAGGGGTCGAAATGCACTGCAGCACCATTCGTGACGGATGGATTCTCGTCTCATACAATGGTCTTCCCGGTTACGTCAGACTAAATGACGTTCAGATAACGAATGAAGATGATGGGAATGGTTAATGCTCGTTTCAGATTCATCCGATCGCTTCCGAAACATCCGCATTTTCGAGAAACTTGACAAATCCATATATGAAGGATATACTTTTTCCATTATTTTGAACATGAAGTTAACGAAAGGAGTTTTCGTTCTGTTCTGCCTTCATTTCATAGCAGATTTAAAGGACGTTTCCCCAGAATGAATCAAGTGAAAAACAAATTCAAATATGGGACACTGCTTATTTTCTGGCCTTTGTTCGGTCTTCTTTTTCTGTATCTTGAACGTTTCCGGAATGTCAAGGATTACGTTGCCACTTATTGCCGTATGGACGATTTCATTCCTTTTAACGAACTATTTATCATACCATACATGTTCTGGTTTGTTTATTTGGCTGGAATGATATCCTACCTGTTCTTCAGAGATAAAGAAAACTTTCTGCGTCTGATGAAATACATCATATTTACTAATACAGTTGCTCTGATCATTTTTATTCTTTTTCCAACTTGTCAGAATCTCCGTCCTTCGGTTTTTCCAAGAGACAATATTTTTACCCGTTTTATTGGTCTTTTCTATCAGTTTGATACAAATACAAATGTTGCTCCTTCTTTACACGTCCTTGACTCCGTAGCTGTCATGAGTGCAGCTATGAATGCAAAGCAATTCCGTTCATTAAAATGGAAGTTTGCCTTTGTCACTGTCGGCTTTCTTATCTGTATCTCTACGGTATTCCTCAAACAGCATTCCATAATTGATGTTTTTATCGCTGTTCCGATCTGTTTTTTTGCTGACTGGCTGTTCTATGGAGAGTTGATTAGCAGAAAGGAAAGGGTACAGGTCTGATTTTTGAAAAACAGCCGTTCAGACTGTTTTTCTTTTTTGAAATAAATCCTGTCAGGGGTTTACAAACAGCGAATAAGCTTGTATACTAGTATACAAGCTTATTATATTTATTCGGGAGGGATAAATACCATGAAAATGACTTTCAGATGGTATGGAAAAAACAGTGATACAGTAACGCTTAAACAGATCAGGCAAATTCCCGGGATGAGCGGACTGATGGGATTTCTTGATTATAAACCTGCTGGCGAGGTGTGGACTGAAGAAGAAATCAAAGCCTATATTGATGAGGTTCATGCAGCCGGTCTGGAATGCGAGGTTATTGAGAGCGTAAATGTTCATGAGGACATCAAGCTTGGCCTTCCGACACGTGATCAGTACATCGAAAACTACCGGATTACCATTCGGAATCTGGCCAAGTACGGCGTCAAAGTTATTGTTTATAATTTCATGCCTGTTCTTGACTGGCTGCGCACGGATCTTGCTCGGATCATTCCGGAGGATGGATCAAACAGTCTTTATTTCGACGAGGCTGAATTGGGCGAAATGTCTCCGATGGACATCGTACGTAAAACAGCTGCCGATTCAAACGGATTCAGCCTCCCTGGCTGGGAACCGGAACGTCTCGCCGATCTTGAGAGAGTAATGGAACTCTACAAATCTGTCGATCAGGAAAAACTCCTTGAAAACTACAAGTATTTCCTTGAGGGAATCATACCAACCTGCGAGGAAGTCGGCATTCGTATGGCCTGTCATCCTGACGATCCCGGCTGGCCGATCTTTGGACTCCCGCGTCTTGCACATAACCAGGAAGGCTTTGACCGAATTGTCAAACTGGTAGACAGCCCGGCTAACGGAATCTGCCTGTGCACAGGTTCACTTGGCAGCAACGTAGCAAACGATATTCCGTCGATCATACGGCATTTTGGTGAAATGGATCGAATTCCTTGTCTGCATGTACGTAACATCAAACACCTTGGAAATGATCGAAAATTCCGTGAGAGTTCCCATCTGTCCTCTGACGGCGATCTGGACCTGTATGAAATCATGCTTGCAGTTTACGATACCTGTCCGGATGCATATATCCGTCCCGATCATGGCAGGATGATCTGGGATGAAGTAGGTCGTCCCGGCTATGGACTTTATGACCGCGCGTTAGGTGCTACCTACCTTAACGGCCTCTGGGAAGCCATTGTCAAAAATCACAAGAAATAATCGAAAACGGAGGAAAGCATCATGAAAGTTGCATTGAGTACTCTTAAAGACCGGGAAGGATGGGCGAAAGCGGGCGTTGTTCTGCCTGAATATGATGTGGCTGCAATGACCGAAGCAACCCGGGCAAATCCCATCTGGCTTCACTTTGGTGGTGGTAATATTTTCCGTGCTTTTATTGCATCTCTTCAGCAAAAGCTACTGAATCTGGGACTCTCTGACCGCGGTATTATAGCTGCAGATACTTTCGATGTAGACAATATCCGGCTGATTTATGGTGGTTACGATAATCTCACTATGAATGTCACGCTGAACGCCGATGCCACAATTGATAAGGAAATCATTGCCTCAGTTGCAGAAGCTCTGGTCGCTCAGCCTTCTGAAAAAAAAGACTATGCCCGTCTGATAGAGATTGTCAGAAATCCTTCTCTTCAGATGATCTCCTTTACCATTACTGAGAAGGGATACGCCCTGCGCGGAATAGACGGTGATTATTCTCCCATCGTCAAGGCTGATATTGAAAACGGCCCTGAAGGTGCACACCATGCAATGAGTATTGTCTGTGCACTTCTCAACGAACGTTTCAAAGCAGGGAAGAGCAAAATCGCAGTTGTCAGCATGGACAACTGCTCGCATAATGGCGAGAAACTTCGCAGCAGTATCCTTGAAATTGCCCGACTCTGGCAGGAGAAAGGTTATCTCGCTGAAGCATTTCTGGATTGGCTTTCCGATGAAAACTATGTTTCTTTTCCATGGAGCATGATTGACAAAATCACTCCGCGTCCTGCGCAAGCTGTTCAGGATATGCTGATCAGTGCAGGAATTGAAGGAATGGAGCCGGTTGTCACTCCTCGTGGAACTTACCTGGCTCCGTTTGTTAATGCGGAGCGTCCACAATATCTGGTTATCGAGGATCGTTTTCCCAATGGACGTCCTCCTCTTGAAAAAGCAGGTGTTTACCTGACCGATCGTGATACCGTAAACAAGACAGAGCGAATGAAGGTAACTACCTGTCTCAATCCTCTTCATACCGCACTGGCTGTTTACGGCTGTATCCTTGGATATACTCTGATAAGTGAAGAAATGAAAGATCCTGAACTGACAGCACTCATCAAGCGTCTGGGCTACGTGGAAGGTCTTCCGGTTGTAACCGACCCCGGAATCATCAGCCCGAAAGCATTTATTGACGAAGTAGTCACTCAGCGTCTTCCTAATCCTTTCATGCCGGATACCCCCCAACGAATCGCTACAGATACCTCTCAGAAGGTTGGAATCCGTTTCGGTGAAACCATCAAATCTTATCTGGCATCCGGACGCGACGTTCACAGTCTTACTGCTCTGCCTCTGGCTCTAGCAGGCTGGCTCCGTTATCTGATGGCTGTCGATGATCAGGGAAATGCCATCACTCTTTCCTCTGACCCGATGATTGATACTCTTCGCGAAAAACTTTCGGGTATTCGTTTCGGAGAACCGAATACCATCGGGGATCATCTGAAGGAGATCCTTTCCAATTCTGTCATCTTCGGAATCGATCTTTACAGAGCCGGGCTAGGCGATATCATTGAAAGCCTTTTTGCTGAGGAAATTTGCGGACCAGGCGCAGTCAGGGAAACGCTCAGACGACACCTGGCATAAAAAACGTTGTACTCTCTTCGATTCAAAAGGCCTGTCCCTTCGGCAGGTCTTTTGAATCATCATCCGGAAAAACGTGGAGGAAACATGCCTGATACACGAAATCCCGGGGAAAGCCAGAAGGCTTATGCCGGCCGTATTATTCGCGAACGCATTATTT
>CACXHF010000310.1 GCA_902767305.1 uncultured Eubacteriales bacterium | reverse complement strand
CTGATTGTCGGATTACTGCTTCTTTTTCATTCCTGTTCTGACAAGCCCGGAATGAAGCCGGACTGAAATAAACGGAGAACCGGTTCACGTTCAATTCTCCGATCTTTCCTGCTTCATTTTTCCCATACTGAATCGCCGGGACGGAAAATGTATTTCCATCCCGGCGATTCAGTTTACCGCTGGTTCATGCAGATATTTAACGAATATTGTTGATGGTCTCCGTCAGAGCCTCACGGTCATAGTAAGACTCGGGGAATGCAATGGGGAAATCCGGTTCCGCGCCACGGTCGATATCGTAG
This sequence comes from uncultured Eubacteriales bacterium, assembly GCA_902767305.1. Taxonomy (GTDB): domain Bacteria; phylum Bacillota; class Clostridia; order Christensenellales; family Aristaeellaceae; genus Ventricola. The sequence goes on along the minus strand of CACXHF010000310.1, from coordinate 10,162 downwards.
AAGGAACCGTTCTTCGTGAACGCCAGACGGGAGTATCCGGAGATCTGGAAGAACGTTCCATAAACCGTCGTCATGGGCAGCACCATGCAGCTTCCGCCGCCGGATGTCTGGCCAATCAGTGTCACCTGGTGGGAATTCTTGAAGATATTCGGAACAAGATTGCCGCAGGAGAAGCTGTTTGAGGAAATCAGGCAGAAGCGCTTCTTGTTCCTGAGACCCCAGTCATTCTCATCAAACTTGCCATCGAGATTCAGATCCACATTGTACACACCGGTCGCGAGTGCACCGGACAGAGTGTTTGTTACGCTGGCATACGCATCGCCCAGGAAGGCTCCAAGGGTAAAGACAGCCGTATCGGAATCGCCGCCGCTGTTGAAAGAAAGGTCCAGCACTACATTTTCAATGGGGCTGTTCTCGCGCATAATCTGAGAGTAGGCATAAATCAGAAGACCGATCGTGTCTGTATTCTCAGCCGTAGGTGCGGTTTCATAGTAATTCACACCGTCCGGAATGGGCGCGAAGCTGTCAAAGGTAATGTACGCTGTGTTGCCGATTTCCTGATATCCCGGAACTCCATCGGGGAATGCTTTCATGCGGGCCCGGTAGAACCTGACCATCTGCTGCTGGAAGCTCAGGTCGGACCGTCCTAAGCCTATATTCTCTTCTGCATACTGCTGAAGTCCGTCGTCGCTGAATGGAGAAAATCTCTGCCAGTCACTGTGGAGGTCATCCAGATGCAGTTTGACGATGGTGTAAAGTGCTGTATCCGCGACATTGGGATCCGTGCTCATCAGGGCTTCGCGCGCGCCTACCCGTTTGGCCAGATCGTCAAAGTTTCTGAACCCGTGAACTTCCCTCAGACCGTAAAGGGTGTCAAATGCGAGGCACAGCTCTGCATAGTTAAACTTTGCCATCGCCTCGCTGATCTTTCCCTTCTCGACGGAACTGAACAATTCTCCGATAGGCGTAAGTTCTTTCGTGAGCGGGTTATGGAGATCACCGTATTTTACATAGAAGACCTCTTTACCGTTGTAAAACACGTTCACATATTTAGATGCCAGCAGGACATCGGAGAGTGTCTGCAGAGGCATATAGCAGGCCTTGCCATCCGAAACGAAATCAATGCCGTAAGCACCGGCATCCAGAACCACCTCATCTCCATACCGCTGGTAGGAACCCGCAGTGCGGCGGAAAAGGCTCTTCTCATCTTCGGAATGCGCATCATCTGTCTCAAGAATATCAATCAGCATTCTGTCAGCTTCGAGCCGGACAAAAGCATCAAAATCGTAGAAGGTAATTGTGTCGGCAGCACAGTCAACGGTCATGGGATAGGGATCGCCGTCCTTACGCGTCAGAGCCGCCTTCTCTCCGTCTATGGAGAACGTCACTTCATACTCAGGATGACTGCCCCTGTCGACATAGGTTCTCAGCAGATAGGTGTACACCTCTCCCCAGTCTTCCAGGGAAACATAGGGTACATCCGATTCGCCGATGAAGTACACCGGCAGAGAGCGGGTATCCTCCACCTTGCAAAGATAGAATTTCATTTCTTTGGACGTGATGGAAGCAGGTGTCTCTTCCTCAAACAGGGAACCCAGAGCATTCAGGAAAGAGTTCACATCTTCTTCACTGATATCCTCAAGGCCGGACAGAGCATTGAGAGACTCTTCCTTCCCATCTTCCTCCGGCTTTGCCTCGGCAAAAACCGGGAGGCTCAGAATAACAAGCAGGATAAATGTCAGGAGAAGGCTGATTTTCTTATTCATGGCTTATCCTTTCTTTTTGTGTCATTTTACAACAGTTGATGTACAACGTCAGTGCTGTGCAGCTGCAGTGCTTTCCGGAAGTCTGATGAAAAAAATCAATCCCACATGACAGTCAGCATTGCAGAAGGACCCGGTCATGAGAGGACTGGCAGAAATCCGAAGGACATCCCTCAGGCGGAATGGATGTTCAGTACGCTGCAGGACGCTTTGAAAGCACAGAAATGCCCCTGGCTTCCGGAGTGAAAGAACTTCTTTCCATTGAGGCAAATGCATCCTTTCTGTCCTGATCTCAGTGTCAGCCGCCAGAATCCTGGAAATGAACAGCATCGGGTCAGAAACACGTAAAAGACTTGATTTTTTTCAGATCCCTTCCTTTCTTTTTTCTGTCCTTCGAGTCAGGCCGCTGAACCAACCGGGCGGAAGCCTTTCGGGCCGTCTGGTACGACAGGAAGCATAGAGGTCTCCCTGCGAAAACCATCGGCGGATTCCCCTCCGGCTTCCTTCCCGGGTTCGTCCGTTCGCGCATTGTCAGCGAATAATAATCCCCGGTTCCTGATTCATTCTCATCTGTCTGATCCGTCTGTTATCTCCTTTGACTTTTCCTCTTTTATTTCGGAGTAGAAGTTGACGATAACGGAGGTAATCAAGGAAACAACAACGATTCCATACAAACCGAGAATGACGGAGAGGATTCTCCCTTTAAAAGTCACTGCAGTGATATCGCCAAAGCCGATCGTTGTCACAATCGCAAAGCAGTACCAGACAGCATCACTGAAAGAGGAGATGTTGGGTTCCCAGGCCACAAGACAGCAGGAGAAGGAAAAGATCAGCAGAAGCAGTCCCAGGATAACCTCTGTCGCGTAGGTTCCACGGATGACATTTTTCAGTACATCCAGCCGGATCCGGACAAAAGCCGCTGACATGATGGACACCAGTGCCTGCATTCCTGCAATGACCAGATCCAGTTCAATAAACAGCCTTGTCCCTTCCTCCTCATCCTGCACGATACCGACTATCAGAGCAATGAGCAGGAACATAAGTATCAGTTTGAGGATAATGTTGCGCAGTTTACGGTTGAAAAAGCACGAAATCACGCAGTTGATCAGAAGCGTACCCCAGTGAATTGTACAGAGAACCATCACTGCCTTTACTGTTGGCCCAAGAGGGATCATCAGCAGCGGACTGAAAATAAACAGGACGCTGTAGATCAGGTATTTGTAAAAGAGAATCGGGGATTCCCTGCGCCTGCGAAAAGCCCGAAACAGGCAGGCTATTCCCATACAGACAAATGCAAGTGTTACTACAAGGCACAGAAGATATACCTCATCCGGATAGTTGTTTGCAACATCCTGCACACCAAAGGCAAGCGGCAGTGTAAACATGGAAAAGAGCAGATCTCCGATCACCGGTACTTTGGCAAACCGGCGCCTGGATTGTTTCATGACCGATACCCTCCACTATTTTTATTCCATCATCAGCAGCATCAGCATCGATTCCAGCATCTCCTTGAGCTCATTGAAATCGATACGCGGAAGTCCTGCAACTGCAATCAGCTGATAAACACCCTGAATGACAATAAGTACAATCACAACCATGCTTACCATAGGAAGCAGAGTACCAATCTTTTCGAATCTGGGCTTTCTTGTATAGGAGTAAAACAGCATAATCGGAGAGATAAATAACAGCGGAATGGATTTTCCGAATCCGACAGCAATCGCGATCGGGTGGAAATTATTGGGATCCAGTGTTTCAAACGCCTCTAACGATCCGGCCTGCTGGATGATCATGACAAGCATGATGATCAGATCAGCAACAGCAGCAATGACCAGCATCAACGTCAGGTAAATAGAAAAATGCAGTGAGTTCCGATTTGTCTGTAAAAACTCCTCATACTCCGCATGGGTTCTTCCGTGCCTGCAGAAACGTACCTCACGAAACTTCAGGAAAATGACCATCAGCATAAAGACAACGAATGTCATCGGCGGTTTTACAGTCAACAGCGGAAATGCCCAGATCGGAATTACCACCTGTCCATTTGCACAGGCAACTTTGAGCAGAATACTTCCAAACTCATATCCCACAGGAAGGATGGCAAACAGTCTGAACAGGTAAACCAGTTTTCCGGTAAAAATCCTCTTCGGTTTATAGAAAAGGAAAAACATGAACAGCGTGCACAAAAACAGGTCTATGAAAATATTGAATGAGATGAACCCATGGGCCGTCACCATTTTGACCAGTCCCATGAGCAGAGGCATGACCTGCTGCGGATCCAGACTGATGAAATTGACCACTCCGACGACATAGTGATAGAAAAAGAGATTAAATATCACAACAATCAGAAAAGTCGACAGTCCGTTGCGCAGCAGCTGCTTCCAGTATCCTTCTTCGTTGTTCAGGATTCTGGAAAAGTTCGCGATCAGCATGAAAGGCAGCGACATCGCCGGAACATACCCCAGAAGGTCATACCTTTTGGCAAGACTTTCCGCCAGATCAGGATTAATCTTCATCCTTATTTTAAGCAGCATCACCACAACAGACATGATAATGCAGAACCAGCCCAGTGCCTGGAAGCTTTGGAAGGACAATGGTCCGCGATATCGGATATCATCATGCATTCCATGCTCATGAAGTCTCTTAATCCTCTTAAATATCTTTTTCCGTGGCTTTTGGCTCTTCACTGCTTTCGCTTCTGCCTGAGCTTCCGGATAAGACTGCATCTCCATGTTTTCAGTGTCATTCACTATCTGCCGATTCATTTCTCTGCGTCTCTTGTGAGACACACTCCCCTCTTCTGCTGTATTGTAGATTACATCTGCCATCTTTTTGTTCCCTTTCCAAATAAAATTAACCTGATTCTGCTTTTTCACAGAGAATAACCAACACCTGCCGACCTCATTATTTTCATCCTGACAATCTCTCGTCTCAGATTCACCTGGAAAGGCAGCTTCCAGATTTATTTCATATTCTTTCGAATTGAATAAAAATAGCGTCCGTCAGCAGGGTCATTCGTTCATCTGCCGGATTCAGCAGAAATGCCAGAACAAAGTTTAAAACTGAAAAGCCCTCTCCAGGTATCCCATTTGAAACTTTGTTCTGACTGAAGTATATAATTTATGAAGAGGCAGCCACCGTATACAACGGTTCCGGAAATGTCGGATACTGTCTTCGAAGAAAGAGATCGCGCACATTCCCGGATTCTGCATTACTTGGCCTCTGCTGTTCCGCTGGTAGTCAGGATTTCAATCAGGTCTGCAACCTCCGGTACAGCTTTAGTCGCATTAGACAAAAGACTGATTCCGCTGAAAAGGACGCTTGTCTGCAGATCACTGGCAGCGTCTTTGCCTTCCTCTGAACACAGTGACTCAATCGGAACAGCCTCAAGTTCGCCCAGGCTCAGATCCAGTTTCTGAACTTCACCCGCTTCAATGCGTGTTGCTGATGTGATCAGCGGCGTTTCAGAATTCAGTACATAGATTGCATCCGAGAGGACCACCGCGGAACCGTTATCATCGGGTGCAACCGCAGAGGTTACGGCAAAATACTTCCCATCCACATCGAGGGCCAGAGCACCGCCGCCTGCATTGGTTCTCTCGTTGTATGGAATAAAGCTGACGGCTGCAGAGATTCCGTTCCCCTCTTCATTGGCCTGCGTATAAAACTCAGCGTCAAACAGGTTCTCCGCAACGCACAGATTCAAAGTGACAAGTGCATTTTCCTGATCAGGCTGGATAATCGAAACGGAGAGGCACTTATCCGGAGCAGTTTCTGCACCGCTGGCATCTGTAACCGCAAAGACAGAGAAATGAATGGAAGGCAAAATGTCGGCAATCCCGCCAATATTCTCAATTTCTTCCACCGAGACGTTCAGGATGTTCAGCAGATTCATGACGTTTTCATCGTTTTTCATCTCGGATATCATGGAAGTCCAGGCATTTGTCAGGATCTGCGCATCGATGGAAATCGGCATCATCGTGTTATAGCTGTGATCGAGAATCTGATAATCACCCTTTTCAACTTTTCCAAACAGAAGAGCAGAGGGTATTTCATTAAGGAACTTCTCAATATAAGGAGAAAACACCTGGTAGTCCTTCTGAACAGCGGTTTCCAGATTCTCTTTCGTATTCAGGCTGGCCGCCATCTCACACAGCAAATTAGCTGCAGCTGCCGCTACTTCTATCGTCTTTTTTGAAAGAGTCAGCGCATTGCCGGGAATCAGGCTGCTGGTGAGAATCAGACCTTCTTCATTCATTCCACCGGCAAGGCTCAGTAATTCCGTATCATTCAGGAAAAATCTGTAGTCGATGCCGTTTTCAGCAATGGTCAGCTTTTCATTGGCTGCGTTGATGACTGCCAGTGCAGGCTCAACAATTTTCCTGTTCTCATCCTCAATTTTCAGAGCATCCAGGACCTCATTGGCTACATTCGGGTCAACATGAACAAAGGAAGACAGAACCATACTGCCGGGATTCGGCGCCTCGGCCAAAGCCAGGACAGATGACAGTACCAGCATCATCGCAACAACACAGGAAAGGATTTTTTTCATGTTTTCCTCCTTATAATATCTCACGAACAGAGCTCTAAATGCTCAGATGAGATGTATCGAAAACCAAATTCAGTTTATCAGATTGTTCAGGTAAAAGCAACATAATAGTTGACGTTTTTTACTGATTCATATTGTTCCCTGACAGATGCTTTTCGCATCCAACGGACCGAAGCAAAGCAGGTCCTGTTCATCGCATCTCTGTCCGTTTTGCATCTTTGGTAATTCGCTCATAAAAAACAGGCCGGAATACGAAAGAACAGACCTCTGAAAAGTCTGCCGCTTTACAGCATTGATTTTCAGGGAAATCCCCCGTCCCCCTGCCATCACATTAAAAACATGGAACTCAGGATGCATCCCGGCTGAATGTATTCCTCCGACGCCCGTTCCGGTGCGTGTGAACAGGAACGCAAACTGTCCTACAGTCCTGTGACACCATGATTTTCATTTGCATTCGGAGTCTTTCTATGCTATAGTATATTAGAAAATTATGATTCAGAAAGTACCTGTATTTTCCCCCGCATGCAGAATCCATTTTCGAAATGCAGGAATCCTGCTCTGTCAGACCTGTTGAGTCGGTTCAGGAGGAAAAAGTTCCATTTATCAGGATGTCCGAACGGACAGGGCTGAAATCTCCTTCCTCATGCCATTGTACCTGGTATTGGCTGAAAATGCCGGACCGAATCCGCGCTCTGTCTGTCAGTTCAGCGAATCCTGCTGCCTGAAACTTTCCGTGCAGCAGGCTGCTGAAAACGTGTCATTCAGGCATAGAAAGACTCCGGGAACAGCCGAGATACAAGCCCGGCTGCTTCGGTGAATCCTCAGCTGTGATGATCCGTGCTTTCCAGCACTGATTTATCAAATATTATTTGAAGAGAGGTAACCATGAACAAACTGATTTATCTGTTTCTCTGCCTTTTCCTGATGCTGGGTCTGGTGCCTGCATCAGCGGAAAACACAGCAGAACCCATCATCCCCGCAGATGCACAGTTTACATCAAAAACCTTCCCCGTTTATTTCAGGTCTTCAACGGAAACATGGCGGACGGATTTCCCGCTGTACTTTGCAGAGGGTGCAGAAGATCTGCCTTTCGTAAACGTCGAAGACTGGAAGGATTTTCTCTGCTATACCATCAATAAGGTGGATGAAGCCAGCAGCGCAGATGCTTATCAGCTGACCTATGAAGGATCAGAGGAAGAAAAGACAGTCACGCTCACCCGGGAGAACGGCTTTCAAATGGTCATTAACTTTGAAAAAGGAAAGATTGTCTTCAATGATTTTCCGGGATTTCTCAAGATACCGAGCCTCCAGTATATGGATATCAGCGGCTTCCCGGAGACAGACAATGAAGGAAAGCCTTTCCTGCTGAACCGAACACAGAACCGGACACTTTACGGAGATTTCACTGTAGTCGATCTGAAAGAGTATAACATTCCGATGGCTATGCAGGACGGGAAATTCCTGATGCCCATGCAGACCATGGTTGCCTTCACACTGATGACGGAAGCCTCTTTCGGAATGTATTTTAACGGTGAAGCACTGTATGCCAATGAAATTGCAAAGATGGCGGACCCCAAAAACAATTTTCTGATCACTCTGATGGGTGCAGGACTGCTGACACCCGAAGTCATCCAGGTCGCCCAGGAAACCGAAGGTACCCTTGATGAAAAAATGGTTGCCGTCGCGAAAGCCGTCGCTCAGATTTCCGAAAGCGGAAAACAGCTGGCTGACGCATTCCTGGAAGAAATGACCAACGGTGTTCTGGCAAAATACAAGGCCGGTGCAGATGGTCCGCGCAGCGATGCGCTGGTTGCATACGGATTCTGCGAACTTGCACTGGAAATGGACAGCTTCTACGGCCTGAAAGAGTCACATAACATCAAAGATTTCAGAACCTTCTTCCTGCAGAACGATCTCGGCATCAAACTGTTAGATAAGAGTGCGGAAAAAGCAGATCAGGCCATTTCCGACATGACGCAGTTCTGGTTTGACGACAGTCATTCCCAGTTCCTTTCCTCCTCGTATCTGTCTGCAGCCGACCCCGATACAATCAGCGGATTCGGCATGAACAGCATGAATACCATAAGCACAAAGATCGCATCTGTCAGAACACAGTATCCCGAATCTTTCCTGCCTTATTACGAAGTAGGCGACACCGCTTATGTAACCTTTGATCAGTTTATCATCACGGAAGGTGACATGAAGGGTGCTGCGGATTACTACAAGCTGGCGGAGGAAGGAAACCTGCCCAGCGATACGCTTGGAATTATCATCAATGCACACCAGCAGATCACCCGTGAAAACAGCCCCATCAAAAACGTTGTGCTGGATCTGAGCAGCAACGGCGGCGGCATGGCTCCTGCGGCCTGCTATACGCTGGGCTGGTTCCTGGGCAATGCAAACTTCTCCGTACAGGACACCTTCACCGGTGCCCAGAGCACTCAGTTCTTCCAGGTTGACGTAAACATGGACCATCAGTTTGACGAGAACGACACACTGCAGAACAGAGGCCTGAGACTCTATTGTCTGATCTCCCCCTATTCCTTCTCCTGCGGCAACCTGGTGCCTTGGGTTTTCAAGGAATCCGGCGAAGTGACACTGCTGGGCAAGACTTCCGGAGGCGGCAGCTGCGTAGTTGCCTTTGCAACAACCGCGTGGGGTACCTCCTATCGTTACTCCGGCACCCGGCGGCTGGCCTTTGTGAAGAACGGATCCTACTACGATGTTGACAAGGGCGTCGATCCGGATCATATCATTGACACCTATGACCATTTCTATGACAGGGAAACCCTGACGGAGTATATCCACGGGCTGTACTGATTCCAGCAATTCCTTTTCCGGTGTCCAGGGGACGGCATCTTCCCGCCTCTCTGACACAAATCATTTCTGATACTTATTCTAAGGCTGATCCTTTGCAGGTTCAGCCTTCTTTATTTCCATAGACAACAGCTTCTCCCATTTACCTTTCCTGACAGAAAAAAAAGACGCCGCTTTTGTCATTCCTCCAGAAAGAAGGGATGACAAACGAGGCGTCCAATGTAAGAATTCGTATCTGCACAGAAACTTCTTATTAACTTGTCATGAGCCCTGCAGGACATGTGCCATGGACCTCAGAACAGATTCAGCAATCTGAAAACCCGGAGTTTTCTGAAACCGGCAGCACCGGCTGAATCAATCAGGACCATGCAGATCTGCATCACAGTTATCGGCTTATTTCACGCCCGGTGATGCGACGGAGAAACGCCTGAGCAGACAGTTTCACGGATCTGATACACGAAGATACCGGTCTGTCAGGCCATTGTTTTCTCTCCCCTTCTGACCTTTCCTCACCTGTTTTCCTGCAGCAGTTTATCTCTCAGGCCGAAGAAGAATTTTTCCTTTCGGGGGTTGTCTATGATATGCACCGGCTTCAGCTGGTTTCTGTTTGCTCCGTTAAAAACCTGCAGATCCCTGTACAGCTGATAAGTCTGCGGTTCCAGGATTTCAAGCTGCAGCGGACTCAGCTGACCGTCTTCCAGAAAATGCGCATAGATCCAGTTCTTTTCGGCCAGGCTGTCATCCAGAATGTCACGCAGCGCCGGCACCTGCTCCGTGTTCACCGGTCCATCCGTTTCGATAAACAGGATGTATCGGGCAGGCACAGATGAAAGATCCGCATAGACGCTCCATTCCACAACCCTCAGACCTGTTTTTTCGGTTATCCTGTTCACCGCGTACTGGATCGTATCCTCCGTAATTTTTTCCCCGGCAATATTGAGCATCTGGTTCTTTCGGTATGAAAAACAGATAATGGGAGATTCTCCCCTGTATCCAAGGACCTCAACAACATCCCCGATCCGGTAACGGTAAAAACCGG
>CACXHF010000309.1 GCA_902767305.1 uncultured Eubacteriales bacterium | reverse complement strand
CTTTTACTGCTATTCGGGTAAAAAATGCTGCCAGAGTGGTATGCACAATCACCAGATCATATTTCTCCCGCCGAATCATTTTCCGCAATTTCCACATTCCGACAACATTACGCAATGATGTCATAGATTTAGTAAAAGGGATGTCAACAACACTGTCACAGCAGTGACAGTTTTCAGGAACACCGGCACAGGCCACAGTGACCATGTAGCCCTGGTTTCTGAATTCTGTCAAGTACGGAAGGTGAAAATTTCGGATGTGCTGCCATGTTGAGGCAACCATCAGTAATTTCTTTTTCATCTCACACCTCATATGCAGCAATGCTGTTTCCGGCATACCCGACCATTCCCTATTCAAATAGAACAACTGTCAGCAAGACGTATAGTGTTCCAAATATTATACTACGCAGTAAAACTTCGAGCCTGCATATTTGAGAAAATAATGTTGGATTCCACATCATCCGTGAGGTTTCTACTGTGGTAAACTCGTTTTAACAATGCACCTGATAAACCCCTTTGGAATAAGGATCCCAAAATCTGGATTCCTTAACATTCCTTCATTCAGTATAATCACATTGTACATCACAATAACAGTTTTGTCTATATTATCAAGATTTCCAGATTTCCGTAAGCTGTCCATGTTGTTCTGCTGAAACTGGTACTGATAGCACTGTTTACTGCATATTCGTTCATGAGAATCATTCAATGATAGCGACACAAACCGTCTTTCCATGTACTTCAGGCAGGAGGGGATTATATGAACCGATTCAGCGGGTCAAATCCTGTACCCATTTGTATTTCCTGAATCGAATCATAACCCAGGGAATTTTACCAACCTCATCGAGGCAGGTACAGGCATAGACGGCAAGAACAGGCCAGTGAAACACAAAAGCACCCAGCAGTGCCAACGGGATGGCAATTCCCCACATGCATACAGCAAGGCTGTACATGTCAAAGACAGTATCTCCGCCCCCATCCAGGACCCCGTTGATCGTCACTGTGTTGACGCACCTGCCAATCATATACACTGCCATGATAATCATCATTCCTGTCAGATATCCCCTAGCAGTATCTGTCAGGATCACCAAACGGACAACCAGGGGAGTCAAGGCAAGCACAAGTGCGGTAGAGAAAAAGCCAATCAGGTAAGAAATGTTTTTCAGTCTGATTCCATAAGCCTTGCCCATTTCCAAACGACCAGCCCCAAGTTCATTGCCAACCATAATACCAGCTGCACTGCCGATACCATTGCACAGACAGCAGATCAGATCACGGATCACTGCTGCTACTGAATTTGCTGCAGCGGCATCTGCCCCCATATGCCCCATTATAGCCGTATACGAAGTAAAACCCACTCCCCAGAAAAGCGAACCGCCAAGAAGCGGGAGACACTGACGCGCAAAGTCACTGCCAAGCCCTTTTTGCTTCCGAAAAAAGCGGCTCAGAGCCGGACGCAGAAACGACTTCCGCAAAGAGACGGCAAAACACAGGACCATTTCTATAACACGTGCCAGCGTAGTCGCTAGTGCTGCACCTCTGGCCTGCATACGAGGCAGGCCGAACAACCCAAATATCAGCAGTGCATTAAACAGAATGTTGATCAGTACTGCACTGCTTGAAATCAGAGTGCTCGGCAAAACATGATCGCTGACTTTCATCATCGTCAGATAGCACTGAGAAATGCCTGTCAAAAGGTACGAAAACCCGGCAATACGCAGATAATCACTGCCAATGACGATCAGTGGTTCATCATGTGTAAAAATATGCATCAGCCCATCCGGAAACAGTTCACAGGCGGCAAAGAACAGCAGTGAAATCAGTCCACTGAAACGTAGGATCAGATTAAACAGATCTTTCATTGTCTCAGAATCATTTTTCCCCCAGTACTGAGCACCTAGAATCGCTCCAGCGCCGGTTACCGCCGCCAGAAACATATTCTGTACAAACTGAATCTGGGACGCCAGTGAAACCGCCGTCATCTCCTCCTGAGCAATCCGTCCCAGCATCAGTGCATCTCCTGCAGCAACCGCCGCCAGCATCAAGCTTTGGAGAGCAATCGGAAGAGCCAGATGAATCAGACGGCTGTAAAACACGCGATTATCAATATTCTGCATAAAAGTCTCCCGTTTTCTTGAAGTCACTTGTCTTTATTTCTGTTTCCTTTTTCTGACCATCTGATCTCAACCGGTAAATCGTCAGCAGATTATATATCTCCCGTTCTCCACTGTCATCAAATAGAATCCGTATAATCCAGAATCTCCTGTCGTATCTGTCTGAAAATGGGAAGGTTCAAAGTCCACTTCTGTCGCGCAGCTATCGCCGTCCGAAACAGAAATCAGATTATCCGGCCAAAGGAAAAAGGCACATCAATGAGTTCACAACCCTCATAGCAGTTTTCCTGTGAGAGTATGATTCCAAGCACACTGCTGTCTTTCTGGAAACACAAATAGTTCATCGTTTCTGGCAGATAAACCATTCTGCCATAGATATCCTGTTCTGTGCCGGAGCAATCATCAGACTATCTTTCCGGCTTAGGCTGATCCATCGTCTCCTGAGTCCAACAACCTTCGATTTGTCAAATACACCTATGGCCGAAACAACATTTCATTGTTTTAGCCTCATGTATTCGCTGTAAAGAAATATCAGCAGTACATGCCGCATCCTCAGCACAACCGCAATCCTTCCAGATCTTTGAAGCGATAGTTTTCCTTTTTCCGTATTTCAATGGCAGAATAGTTCTTTATCATATGCGTAAATCTGCTCAACCGGCACCAACATCAGCAGATCTTCGGTTGCATTATCGTCAAATACCTTGAAACCTGCTCCGGTATTAAGGAATCCGCGCATAACAGAAATGGAAGTATCTGCATATTCTGAAGAAACTGAGACCACCACGACAAATTATACAGATACCGCTAAAACGGCGCATCCCAAACTAGAGAAACTCTCAAATTCACCCGATAACAGGCGCGGCTCATTATACACGAAGGCTAGAACTCTTTCAACCTTCCAAGCAGTAATCATGTTCTCTGTTCTGTTTCTGTAATGATTCCGTCATTCCCGAAAAATCAATCTGCTGTTTTTCCCTAGAAAAAAACAGTTCAACTGCATGTATGACAGGTCTTCGAATTTCCAGCGAGTTTTATTCGGAATACTCCTGTTCCTGTTTATCTGAAAGCAAAGGAACTGATTTTGAAGATGCTTCCGGTTGCGGTCAAACCTAAAGCAACAAAGGCTGTTCCAAAAGCTTACAGCTTTCCAGCCTCCCTGAGAAGCTTCTCCACCAGAAGCACACACTCAAATACCAATGCGTCACAATGCGGTTTTCTTTCACCGCCTCTTTCTTTATTCTTTCGAAGCAATTCAGCACAATCCAGCATGCCTTCATGTCCGTTCCGAAGTATCCGGTAGTACTCAGACGGGTTATCAATGCCGAACAATCCCAGTACCACCAGACCTCCAGTAATAGCCCCACAGGCAGCTGCTCGTTTGAGTCCACCACCAAAGTTGGCACATATTCCCATTGCCTGCTTTTCAGTCAACCCTGCATCCTCTGCAAAAGGCAGAACTACGGACTGACCACAGTTATAATGAGGTTCAATGATAGCCCTCAGTTCTCTGGCTCTCTCCAAATATTTACTCATTTTCGTTTTCCTCCCTGACAAATATATGCTGGTACCGGATAAATCTGATTAGCCGCTAAGTTTCCTGCCTGAGATTTATCAATCCTTTTCGATACTCTGCAAAATCTCTTCCAGGCGCATTCCGATAAATCACAAGACATGTTAAACACGTTTTCAGAAT
>CACXHF010000308.1 GCA_902767305.1 uncultured Eubacteriales bacterium | reverse complement strand
GAGAACGGCCCTGCCGGCGGTCCGCCGCCCGACAGGAAGTTCGGCATGCTTACCATGCTGAATATTACGGAGGAGGAGTACCTCGCATTGATCGCCGCGCGAAAATTGATCGGCGAACACTTTGGAGCGGGTGGGCCGCGGGAGGGTGAACCACCGGAGGGACAACCGCCGGAGGGACAACCGCTGGAGGGACAGCCGCCGGAGGAACAGCCACCGAAAATTACAATTACCTTTTATGACACGCTGGACGCCCTGCTGATGGCCCTTAACGCCGGAGACATCAACAACATAGAAATTTATCAGAGCGTCGCCCGGTATCTCTGCACGACCAACGACAACCTGATGATCGGTCCTAACTTCGACGCGGACAAAGCGTCGGCGTCGGAAACCTTTGCGGAGCTGGTGCAGAACGGCATCAACGGAAATGACTTTGCCTTCCTGCTGATGGAGGGAAACACCGCCCTGCGGGACGAATTCAACGCCGCTATCACCGACATGAAAGCTGACGGCACGCTGGATCGGCTAGTGAAGGAGCAGATCGACGAACTCATCGACAGCGGCGAGATCAAGCCTATCGAACTGCCGCACTTTGACGGCGCAGAGACGGTAAAAGTCGCCGTCACCGGTTCACTCCCACCCATGGACTACGTAGCCGCCGACGGCACCCCAGCGGGCTTCAACACCGCGGTGCTGGCGGAGATCGGACAGCGCACCGGCAAGAACATTGAGATCGTGGTGGTAGACAGCCTGGGTCGCGCCGCCGCTCTTGCCAGCGGAACAGTGGATGCCGTGTTCTGGACCCGTACTAGCAGCTTTGCACAGAAGGCCGCCGCAAAGACGGAAGCTGAACGGGAAGCCGAAAAGGCAGAGCAGGACGTCAATATGTCAGAAGAAGAAATCAAATTGCTGCATGAGGTAGGTGAGAACATCAATTTCTTTACCTATGGTGGTGCGGATATGACCGAGGGTACCATCGTCACCGAGCCCTACTTCTCCGACGTGCTTGTGCCTGTCATGCTGGCTCGTGAAGCACCTCAGAGCAAATGAGCAACACAAATCATAAAGGTCTGATACTCATCCGGGTTTCCCGGGTGAGTTTTTTTCAGGATGTGAATGCTCTCAGGATGGAGTAAGCTTTTCGTCAGGGAGCCTTTTTCTTTCTGGCAATCCATTCCCGTCTGTGGTAAACTCACATTGTCCGCTGAGCGAACTGCTACATTCACAGCGGACGATGGTAGTAGGGCTGTAGTAGGATCACCAGGTGAAGCATGATCGAACTTTTATTTGTCTGTCATGACTGACATCTGCCGGTAGTAAAACTTTCCGATTTTACTACTTTTGTACTACTTTTGAATGCCGAGTTATGCCGCGATATGCCGTGAAATGCCAGATAGAGTCCATTTTTCGGGAAAAATGTCCATCCGGCAAAACACGGCCTCAGGCGGCATCAGACGGCGTATTAAGGCCTGGAGGGAAACATGATCAAAATTCTTTTTATCTGCCACGGCAATATTTGTCGTTCGCCTGCGGCTGAAATGGTTATGAAGCAGTTAACGCAGGAAAGTCATCAGATGTACACAGTTGATTCTGCCGCAACAACAAACGAAGAGATTGGAAATGAAATCTATCCACCGATGAGACGGACGCTGATGAATCACGGAATTTCGCTGATTCCGCATCGAGCCAGGAAAACAACCCGAAAGGATTATGCTTTGTACGACTATATCGTCGGTATGGATGAGGAAAACATGGAAGACCTCCGGGCTATCTACGGAGGAGATCCGGATAGTAAACTGTCTATGCTGATGTCCTGGGCTGGCTTGAATACGGAAGTGTCAGATCCGTGGTATACCCGCGATTTTGACAGGGCTCTTGAAGATATTGAAAAGGGCTGCAGGGCAATGTTGAAGAAGCTTGAACAATAAAGTCTGACAAACCTTTATGATTATTTGTGATGTTCAGAAAAACTGGATGAAGACAGTGCCCGCATGTTCCGGCGCTCCGGTTGGAATTCTATGCCGGGCTTTTTTTCTGATGAGGATAAAGGATAATGGAATGGATAAGAATGTCTGTTGCAGAAACAGAATGTATATGCTATTCAGATGTCGGAAGCCGATTCCTTCTGATTCAGCCTGGAGATGAAAATGATCTGACCGATCTGCAAAAACAGAAAGAGGAAATGGAACAGCGCTCCGGCAAAATTCCCTGTACTTTCTGTGTGTTTCGGGTGAAGGACTGGTTTAAGGATCTCTCCCCCTGGGATGCACCGCCGGTTTTTGGAAAGACGGCATTTGGTCATGGGGCAGATGATACTCTGGCTTTTCTTACATCTGTACTGATCCCGGCACTGCAGGACAAGTTCAGACTGAGTGAGGGGATTCCGGTTTTTATCGGTGGATATTCTCTGGCCGGACTGTTTGCGCTCTATGCGGTGTATTCGACGAAACGGTTTGCCGGTTGTGCGGCTGTGTCTCCCTCTGTCTGGTTTCCGAACTGGAATGAGTATGCGGATACGCATGAGATCGGAACGTCTCTGGTTTATCTGAGTCTGGGAGATAAGGAAGAGAAAACAAAGAATCGACAGATGGCTACGGTTGGTGTGCGGATTCAGGAACAGAAGGCAAGGCTGGATGAAAAAAGAGAAATCGTTTCCTGCTGCCTTGAATGGAATGAAGGGAATCATTTTTCTGTACCATGGCTGCGAACTGCAAAAGGATTTGCGTGGTTGCTGAGGACTGCAGCTGAAGTGAAAAATGAAGGAAAGGAAATAGGAATATGATTATTCTGCAATGTGCTTCGATTCCCAATCTGAGAGATCTCGGAAATACAGTGACGGGGGATGGAAGAAAGATCCGGGAAGGCTGTCTACTCAGATCTGCTCATCTTGGAAACGCATCGGAGGATGACATTAAGTATCTTCAGGATAATTATCGGCTGCGTACGGTGATTGATCTGCGCACGGATGCTGAAAGAGATGAAATGCCGGACAAGGCTGGCAGCTGTCTGATTCTGAACATACCGATCATAAAGAGCTTTAAAGCAGGAATTACCCATGAGTCAACGGCGGAAAATATGCCGTTTCCTGACCTTGCGTTGTTGTACCGGAAGATGATGCGGGATCCGGATTGTCAGGACGGACTGAGACGGGTACTTAAGGCATGTTTTGAAAATGATTATGAATCCGGCGCAGTTCTGTGGCATTGTTCAGAGGGAAAAGATCGATGCGGCCTGACAGCGGCACTTCTGATGGAAGCGCTTGGAGTCGATCGCGAGACGATTCTTGAAGATTATCTGGAAACCAATACGACAAACCTTCCCAGAGCGGCATACATGAAAGAAAGAGAAATGCAGAGGTCCGGGAACGCAGCCAGAGCAGAAGCAGTATATCAGGCGTACGTGGCAGATGAACGGTATCTCAGAAATGCATGGGATGCGATGGGAGAACATTATCTGACAGAGTGTCTGGGCTTTTCGGAAGAGGATCTGCTGAGATTCAGAGACAGGGTACTGGAGTGAGTGAATTGGAAGACCTTCTATCCATAAGGGAACAGAAAGCAGCTCTCAGAGCAAAAATTACCCGTCTGGAACGACAGATATCAGCGGATGAATATGCATTAAGTGATGCAGCACTGATATCCGGACTTATGGCGCTGCCGGTATATGAACAGGCCGGGACGATCATGCT
This sequence comes from uncultured Eubacteriales bacterium, assembly GCA_902767305.1. Classification (GTDB taxonomy): domain Bacteria; phylum Bacillota; class Clostridia; order Christensenellales; family Aristaeellaceae; genus Ventricola. The sequence continues at coordinate 2,753 of CACXHF010000308.1, read as the reverse complement.
TTTTTCATCGTTCGGTTATGAACCGGCTATGTCCGGTCTGATGGAAGACTGCAGACGCCGGGGAAAACGGGTGTTTTTGCCGCGTATGCTCCCTGGAAACCGACTGGAGTGCTGTGAAATCAGCGAAAGTGAGATGCTTGTTCCCGGAAAATACGGTATTCTGGAGCCTTCCCGGTTGAGTCAGGCTGCTGATCCGGCAGAGATCAGCCTTATTGTGGTTCCGGCAGTATGCTATGACCGCATGGGATATCGGCTTGGACGTGGGGCAGGGTATTATGACCGGATGCTGGCAGTATATTCCGGTGAAACAGTCGGTTTGTGCCGGGAACGATTTCTCCAGGATAAGATCCCGAAGGAAATTCATGATGCCCGGGTAGGAATTGTTGTGACGGAACACGCAGTATACAAGTCAGAGAACAGGAGAGACAAAAGTGGATATTAAACGCTTTCTGGATGCCCAGCAGCGGGGTTATGAGACAGCACTGAGGGAAATCCGGAATGGACATAAGCAATCCCACTGGATCTGGTATGTTTTTCCCCAGATTGCCGGTCTGGGATACAGCAGCATGTCCAGATATTATGCAATAGAGAATCTGGAAGAGGCCAGGGAATATCTTGCACATCCGGTTCTTCGGGCCCGTCTTCTTGAAATATCGAAGGCACTGCTTGACCTGAAGAAGGATAATCCGACGGAGGTCATGGGATATCCGGATGATATGAAGCTCCGGTCCAGCATGACGCTTTTCATGCTGGCAGCACCGGATGAGCCGGTGTTTGGCGCAGTGATTGACCGCTTCTATCATGGAATTCCGGATGAAAAGACGATAGAGCTGGCAAAAAAATAAGCCGTCCAGATCGGACGGCTTTTTCTCAGGAAATGCGGTATTTGGCATGCAGAGCAAGAATACCGTTCAGGCAAGGCGATGGGAGGGTGATCTCCGAATCATCCAGTGTGCGTGCACCGGGATTCAGAGAGAAAAAAGAGGAAAGCGGTGCGATAACATCGTAACCGAAATCCGGACCTGAATAGTGCATGGGAATAGCCAGATCCGGTTCTGTCTGGCAGATGATCCGGGTTGCTTCCGCGGCATCTATGGTGTAGTGACCGCCAACGGGGATCAGAAGAACTGAGCAGTGCCGGATGGCTTCAACCTGCGGTTTTGTGAGGGCACAGCCAAGATCTCCCAGGTGAACAATGGTTAATCCCTCAGCTTTGAGAAGATAGATTGTGTTGGATCCACGAAGCCGGCCGCCAACGTTGTCATGCCAGGTTGGAATGGTGGAAATCTCAAACGGGCATTGTTCGGATTCGGCCAGGTGAACAATGTCTCTTGCGTTGTGATCACCGTGTTCATGCGTGCAGAGAACACGGCTGGCAGTCTCATCGAGATCGCGGTAACCTGGAACGGAACCGGGAGAATAGGGATCCAGAATGACGGTGTAACTGCCGGAGGTAATGCTGAAACAGGCATGTCCATTATACGTAATTTTCATGGAAGCGACTCCTTTCAAACAGTTGTCTGCCGGATGGCGGATAAAAATACGGTTCAGGACAGATTCAGTTTTTTCGACACACGGCTTCGCTTTTTCTCTGACGTACACACTCTGTGAGAAAAAGCTCAAACTGTCTGCAGACAGTTCTGAAGTTGTCCTCTGCCCTGGCTGCAATGACATCATAAGGCTTTGCAGGAAGCCGGAGCGGAATCTGTTTCATGGTCATGGGGAAAACAGAGATCGGCTGAGCGTCATGATTGCCGCAAAGGGCAACCGGCGGATTTGAGACTATCACTGCTTAGTGTACCTCGTCGAGCCAATACCTTGTTCTGAAAGACGTTCAGGGAAAAGCCTGACTATTCCGACAACGTCGTCGGCAATCATTTTTCCGGCCTTAATCATGTCAGGGACCTGCTGACGTCTGAGCATGACGGCTGCAAGCTCCGGCGTATAGGCCAAATGGGTGTCTCCCGTCTCAGGAATAATCAGACAGGCTTCGTTGACAGGGATCGGAGTTCATTCTGTTTTTTCGAAACAGACTTTGAGGAACCGCGCAGGCTTCCACTGTCCAATGACTTCTGCGGCAATGTCTGCGCTTTGTCATAAGGGCAGTGAGAGAGAGGCCCCTGACTGAGACTGGATTATCTGCCCGAAAAAGGGTTAAGGAAAAGAACGCCGGGTCATGCAGTGCGCCGATGATATTGCCGAACAGGGAAAATCATGGATTTCTGAGGACGGTTTCCCCGGAAACCCGTATGCGGAATCCGGGAATTTCAGTCAAAACAAACATCTTCGTTGATCTGATATCATAATGATAGTAAATTGAAGGAGATCCTGTCAATGCACATGACAAAAAAGCAGAGAACACTGCGGTTCTCTGCTTTATCAGACAGAAAATTACTTGACTTTCTCTTTGAGGTTCTTGCCGGCCTTGAACACGATGCTCTTGCTGGCGGGAATGGTGATCGTTTCACCGTTGGAAGGGTTGTGTCCCTGACGCTCCGGGCGCTCTTTGATAGAGAATGTGCCAAAGCCGATAAGAGCAACGCTCTCGCCATTGGCAAGGGTATCTCCAATAGAATTCAGAACAGTATCAACTGCAAGTGCAGCAGTTTTCTTTTCGATTCCAGCAGCAGAAACGGCTGCAACAAGTTCAGACTTAGTCATTTTATCCTCCTAAATGGTGTAAAAAATCAATTATTGGGGTAACGAGTCCATATCATAGCACATTCTCTGTACCTTGTCCACAGTGACTTTTT
>CACXHF010000307.1 GCA_902767305.1 uncultured Eubacteriales bacterium | reverse complement strand
TGTGCAATTATGATGGAACCGCGTATCTGTGAACGGATGACCTGCATCTGGATTGGTGGCGGAAATTATCCGGAAGGCGGATGGGAATTCAATCTGCTTGGCGATATTCCCGGGGCAAACGTCGTCTTTTCCTCCCGTATGCCGCTGTGGCAGGTTCCAAAGGGGGTGTACAAGCAGTTCTGTGTTTCACTGGCAGAACTGCAGATGAATGTCCACCCATGCGGAAAAATCGGCCGGTATCTCTTTGAGCAGATGGTCAGTCTCAATGAGAGACTGGCGGAACATATAAACTGGCCGCACGGGGAAACCTGGTGTCTGGGAGATGAGGGTGTCATCTGTGCCCTGATGCAGGATCCCGAACAGACGGACTGTTATACACTTGTTCCGGCACCATGGATTGATCCGGAGATGCATTATTGTCCCTGTGCGGACCATCGGCCGATCCGGGTTTACAGCCGGATGGATGTACGCCTGGATCTCAGTGATCTGTTTGCCAAACTGAAGATCAATTTCGGTGAAGACAGGTGCTGAACAGAGAAGCTGACATCAAAACAATGGAATAAAACATAAAGAATTGTGCATGGAACGGCATTGACAGTTTTTCAACCCTTACGTTATAATCTTGATGACAATTTAATACGCTAAACCGAAGAAGCGGAGATAAAGGCAGACATGCCTCTACAGAGAACCTGCGATGCTGAGAATCAGGTGAGAAACAAACTGTCAAATGGACCGCTGAGGGTGCAGTGAAATGTCGGAACGACAGAGTATTCTGCAACGTGCGGGCATACGTCAGTTGCCGGGGATATGTTAGTATCCTGAAAGTGCACGGAGGAATCCGTGAATCAAGGTGGTACCGCGGATTATGATAATTCGTCCTTGACAGATGTTTATTCTGTCAGGGATTTTTTCTTTCTCTGACAGAGACCAGTTTATGCGAAGGAGAGAGAAAAATGATTAAGGAAGCCATTGTCAAGATTGTAAGCAAAGAAGACCTGACCTTCGATGAAGCATATAAGGTCATGAATGAGATTATGAGCGGCGAAACGACAGCAACACAGAATGCAGCCTTTCTGGCAGCCCTCTCCACGAAAAGTGCACGCGCAGCGACCACAGATGAGATTGCAGGGTGTGCATCAGCTATGAGAGCGCATGCGACGACAGTGAAAACCGATATGGATGTGTTTGAAATTGTCGGCACCGGTGGGGATAATGCGAACAGCTTTAATATTTCAACCACGTCCGCACTGGTTGCAGCTGCAGGCGGAATGAAAGTAGCCAAGCACGGCAACCGGGCTGCGTCCTCCAGATGCGGGACTGCAGACTGTCTCGAAGCGCTTGGCGTCAATATCTATCAGAGTCCTGCCCGATGCATCGAACTTCTTAAGGAAGTTGGAATGTGCTTCTTTTTCGCTCAGCAGTATCATTCATCCATGAAATATGTCGGAGGAATCCGAAGGGAACTGGGATTCCGTACCGTTTTCAATATTCTGGGACCGCTGACGAATCCGGCCTCTCCGACCAGACAGCTCCTGGGCGTATATGATGATTATCTGGTCGTTCCACTGGCACAGGTTCTGGTCAGTCTGGGAGTCCGCCGGGGGATGGTGGTTTACGGGCAGGATAAACTGGATGAGATTTCCATGAGTGCACCGACGACCGTCTGCGAAATCAATGAGGGATGGTATAAATCCTATGTAATTACCCCGGAACAGTTTGGATTTGAGCGTTGCACGCGAGAGGATCTGAGCGGCGGCTCACCGGAGGAGAATGCGGAAATAACCCGGGCTGTTCTGCGTGGTGAAAAGAGTGTAAAGCGGGATGCGGTTCTCCTGAATGCAGGGGCATCGCTTTATATCGGGGGAAAAGCGGAAAACATGGCATCCGGCATTCAGCTTGCTGCAGAAATCATTGATTCCGGGAAAGCGATGCAGACTCTTGAGAAACTGATAGAAGTCAGCAACCGTCCGGAGGCATAGAAATGAACATACTCGAACAGATCGCTCAGGCTGCACGTCTTCGGGTCAGGAAAGAGATGAAGAATTGCTGCCCAGAGAGAATGCAGGAAATCGCCATGAGCATGGCAAAAGACAGTGAAATGGGGTTTCTGAAAGCAGTTGAAAAGCCTGGACTCAGTCTTATCTGTGAGGTAAAAAAAGCCTCTCCGTCCAAGGGTGTAATCGACCCGGAGTTTAACTATCTGGCAATCGCGGAAGACTATGCGTGCGGGGGTGCCGATGCAGTCTCCTGTCTGACCGAACCTGAATGGTTTCTTGGTTCCGACGCAATTTTCAGCGAAATCCGTTCACGGGTCTCCATCCCCATGCTTCGCAAGGACTTTGTCATCGATGCGTATCAGCTTTATCAGGCAAAAGTACTCGGTGCAGATGCCGTTCTTCTGATCTGTGCACTTCTTGATACGAAGACGCTGGAACGGTATCTGGAAATCTGCGATACATTGGGACTGGCGGCTCTTGCAGAGGCACATGATGCAGAGGAGATTGCGGCTGCTGTTTCGGCAGGGGCAAGAATAATCGGCGTGAACAACCGGAATCTCCGGAATTTTACGGTAGACCTCGAAAATGCTTCCAGACTCCGGGAATATATTCCTGCAGATTGTCTGTATGTATCGGAAAGCGGCGTCCGTACACCGGAGGATGCCGCAGCCATGAAAACTGCCGGAGCAGATGCCATCCTGATTGGGGAGGCACTGATGCGGGCTGAGAACCGGCGGGATGCGATTGCAGCGCTGAGGAGGAAAATCAGTTGACCAGAATCAAAATCTGCGGACTGTTTCGGGAGGCCGATGTTGAAGCGGTAAATCGGTTCAAACCGGATTATATCGGTTTTATTCTGAATTACCCGAAAAGCCATCGGAATGTATCGGCCGAAAGAGCAGCTGAACTGAGATCAGGGCTCTGCTACGGTATTGAAGCAGCAGGTGTGTTTGTCAATCAACCGGAGGAAGTTATTACTGGCATGGCGGAGTCAATCGGTCTGAATGTCATTCAGCTTCATGGCCAGGAAGAAAATGAGACAATCCTCCGGATCAAAAAGAAGACAGGTCTGCCGGTATGGAAAGCATTCAGGGTGAGGAACAGGGAAGACCTTTCAGCAGCAGCGGAGAGTGCGGCAGATCTGGTTCTGCTGGATGGCGGGACCGGCGGCGGGAAAGCATTTGACTGGAATCTGCTGACTGCATTCAGTCGTCCGTATATCCTGGCCGGAGGACTTACTGCAGAGTCGATCAGGGAAGCGATCCAGCGGTTCTCACCGTCGGTGATCGATCTCTCCTCAGGCGTTGAAACGAATGGTGTAAAAGATCCGGAAAAGATCAGGCAGGCGATTCTGGCTGCCCACGAGAGCCGAGAAAACTGTGATGGAAAGTAAAACGGAGGATAGGAAAATGAGCAGAGGACGATTTGGTGCTCATGGAGGGCAGTATATCCCGGAAACACTGATGAATGCGGTAATCGAACTGGAAAAAGCCTATGACGCTCTGAAAAATGATCCGCAGTTTGTCAGTGAACTGTCCGAGCTGCTGAACGAGTATGCAGGCAGGCCATCCCGCCTGTATCATGCAGAAAAAATGACACGGGATCTTGGCGGTGCAAAAATCTACCTTAAGCGGGAAGACCTGAACCATACGGGTGCGCATAAAATCAATAATGTTCTCGGACAGGCTCTGCTGGCAAAGAAAATGGGAAAAACGCGGCTGATTGCCGAGACGGGTGCCGGACAGCATGGAGTGGCAACGGCGACAGCTGCCGCACTCATGGGAATGAAGTGTGTCGTTTTTATGGGAGAAGAAGATACGATTCGTCAGGCGCTGAATGTGTATCGGATGCGTCTCCTGGGTGCGGAGGTTGTTCCGGTCCGGACGGGAACTGCAACACTGAAAGATGCAGTATCCGAAGCCATGAGGGAATGGACCTCCCGCATCAGCGATACCCATTACTGTCTCGGTTCTGTTATGGGCCCACATCCGTTTCCAACAATCGTCCGGGATTTTCAGGCGGTGATATCAAGAGAAATCAGGACGCAGATCCTCGAAAAAGAGGGAAAACTTCCGGACGCAGTGATTGCCTGTGTCGGAGGCGGTTCGAACGCCATCGGGTCATTTTATCACTTTATTCAGGACCCCGGAGTACGCCTGATTGGCTGTGAAGCAGCAGGTCGGGGGGTGGACACCTTTGAAACAGCAGCAACCATTGCTACTGGCCGTCCGGGAATATTCCATGGCATGAAGTCTTATTTCTGTCAGGATAAATATGGACAGATTGCACCGGTCTATTCCATTTCTGCAGGACTGGATTATCCGGGTGTTGGTCCGGAACATGCTTATCTCCATGATATCGGGCGGGCCGAGTACGTACCCGTGACCGATGAGCAGGCTGTATGCGCATTTGAATATCTTGCAAGGACGGAGGGAATCATTCCGGCAATTGAATCTGCCCATGCGGTTGCGTATGCTATGGAGCTGGCACCGAAAATGTCCCGGGAACAGGTAATTGTTATCACGATTTCAGGCAGGGGTGACAAAGACTGTGCGGCAATTGCCCGATACAGAGGGGAGGATCTTCATGAGTAGGATCAGTACAGCATTTGAAAAAGGGAAAGCATTCATTGCATTTATCACCTGCGGAGATCCTGATACAGAGACAACTGCAGCAGCGGTCCGTGCAGCTGTCCGGAACGGAGCGGACCTGATTGAACTTGGAATTCCGTTTTCTGACCCGACCGCAGAGGGGCCGGTCATTCAGGGAGCCAATCTTCGTGCACTTCAGGGCGGCATTACAACCGACCGCATCTTTGACCTTGTCCGCGATCTCCGCAGAGATATAACGATCCCTCTTGTTTTCATGACGTATGCAAATGTCGTCTATTCCTATGGTACGGAGGCATTCCTCGCTGCCAGTGAAGAGATCGGCATTGATGGTCTGATTCTTCCGGATGTTCCCTTTGAAGAGAAGGATGAATTCCTGTCAGCCTGCCGCAGACACGGTGTTGACCTGATCTCCTTTATTGCACCGACATCGGAACAGAGGATCTCCATGATTTCAAAAGAGGCGGAAGGATTTCTTTACATCGTTTCAAGTCTGGGCGTGACGGGAACAAGAAGTGAAATCACAACAGACCTGTCCTCCATGGTCCGTCTGGTCCGGGAAGCAACGGATGTTCCGTGTGCCATAGGGTTTGGTATTTCCACACCGGAGCAGGCTGCAAAAATGGCGTCCATCGCGGATGGCGTCATCGTCGGATCAGCGATTATCAAACTGCTTGAAAAATATGGGAAGGATGCACCGGATGTTATCGGCAGGTACGTTCGTTCCATGAAAGAGGCTATCCGGTGACTGCACGATTCCTGATCAAAGACCGGAAAAGAGCACCTGTTTCAGAGATGCTCTTTTCCGGTCTTTATTATTCAATTGTGCAGGGAAGCACAGAATCACTTTCAGCCGGACGGAGGATTTCCGCCATTGTCCGCCAGCCAAGGACAGCACACTTGACGCGGGACGGCATGTGTGAGATGTCCTTCAGCGCAGCCGCTTCCTCCAGTTCTTCCAGTTCGGAATCAGTCACTGCATCGCGAATCATTTTCATAAAGAGACTGCACAGATGCAGGGCTGTTTCCCGATCACGGCCGATAATCAGGTCTAGCATCATATCGGCACTGGCCTGGGAAATGGCACACCCGTCGCCGGTATAGGTTCCGTCTTCGATCATTCCGGCCTCATTGACCCGCAGATGCAGGGTAATGCGGTCGCCGCAGCTGGGATTCACCCCGCGCAGCGTCAGGTTGGCGTCAGGCAGTTCCTTCTTATGGGAAGGATAGAGATTATGATCCGTCAGAATCTCATTGTAAAATGGTTTAATCGGCATAACCCATTGCACCTCGAATCTCGGAGAGAACAGTCAGAAAAGCATCAATTTCTGCTTCTGTATTGTAAAACATGATACTGGCGCGGCTGGTGGCATTGATTCCCAGATAAGCATGAAGCGGCTGCGCACAGTGATGACCCGCCCGGATGGCAATGCCCTGATCAGCCATGATGGCAGAAATATCATGGGGATGGACCCCGTCGATGGTAAAGGTGACAATACCGTGATGCCGGTCCGGATCCGAAGAACCGACGATCCGGACATGGGGAATGACGGCCATTCCATCCATGAGGCGTCGGGTAAGGGCAGCCTCTCGGGCCATCATCACCTCAAACCCGACACGATTATAATAGGAAACAGCCTCGCCCAGGGCAATGGCACCGCCGGTATTGACAGTTCCGGCTTCAAATTTCTGCGGCAGCGGTGCCCATACAGCCCCATCCATCGTGACGTCCTCGATCATTTCTCCTCCTGTAAGGAAAGGCGGCAGGCTTTCAAGCAGGCTTTTTCTGCCATAGAGAACGCCAATTCCCATGGGGCAGAGCATTTTATGACCGGAAAACGCCAGGAAATCCACTCCCAGTTCGCTGACGTTGACTGGAATATGCGGAACACTCTGACATCCGTCTGCAACGACAAGGACATTCCGGCTGTGCGCTGCCTGCGCAATGCTCTGCAGGTCATTGATCTGTCCGAATACATTGCTCATGTGTGTAATGGCAAGAAGCCGGGTGTGTTCGTTCATTGCGCGGTCAATGTCCTCTGCGCGGAAACTGCCGTCCCTGGTGCAGAAAAGCGTACGGATAGCTGCGCCGGTTCGTTTTGCCAGCTGCTGCCATGGGAGCAGGTTGCTGTGATGTTCAGTGATGCCGACCAGAATTTCATCGCCGGGATGAATCAGTGTGCCTCCGGCACAGTAGGCGACCAGATTGAGGCTCTCTGTCGCGTTCCGGGTAAAGATGATTTCCTGACTCGACCTGGCATGGATAAAATCTCTGACAAGATCCCGGGCATGCTCATAATCATCGGTTGCCTGAACCGAACGGGGATACAGTCCCCGGAAAGGGGAGGCTTTTTCCAGCAGGTCATATCGGTTCAGCCGATCAATGACACAGGCGGGAACCTGTGAGGTGGCGGAATTGTCCAGATAGACAAGACCTGGATTATTCGCAAAGAACGGAAAGTCATTTCGGAGTGAATTGTGCATCTGTGTCCTCCTGTGCTTGAATCATCAGAACCCGGTGTAAAGATCAGGTCTCTTCGTCGCTGAGACGCTGCCTCAGCCACCGGACGGTTTCCTCATCCGGAATCCGGCGAATTGCGGACAGCAGGCGGGCTGCTGTGAGAATCCGGATGACGTCCTCTCTGTCTGGTCCGCGTGACTGCAGATAGTAAAGCAGCTCGTCTGAAAGCCGGCCGATGCTGGCACCGTGATTGCCCTGAACATTTTCCTCACTGCACAGGATCACGGGAACAGTCTGGTTTCGAACTTCATCAGAGAGCAGCATAACGTCCTCTGTTTCATCCCCGACTGAACCTGAGGCGCCTTTCAGAAATTCAATGGTTCCCCTGAAGACTTTTCTGCTGCGGTCGTTCAGAATTCCCTGTGCATTGATCCGGCTGTTCGTCTTTTCACCGGAGTGGATGACTGTCCAGTTCATATCAAGCACATGATCAAGACAGCACAGGTAATTGACGGCAGCATCAAGGCTGCATCCGGTTCCACGCAGGAGGATATTTCCACCCAGATAGTTTTCTGAACCGCCAAGCACGATCTGCGTGACATCGATTTTTGAACCGTTTCCGGCGTCTGCGCCAAGGGAGGTCACAATACGGTCCTGTTCATCCCCGTCCAGTATCTGAACGACAGAAACATGCGAACCCGGTTCAGCCAGAATCCGGATCTCCTCCAGAATCAGGTGTGCAGGGTCCGGGGAAGTCTGGTATCTGGAAAGGAGAATAAGGCGGGATCCACGGGCAGCCCGGAGATGAAGGCGCCTTGCCTGTCCGGCAGTCATCAGATCTCTCAGAATGAGGGTATCTTCCGGCAGAGAGGAAAACTGTTCTGCAACAGGAATCACTGATGCAATGAACTGTTCAAATGCAGGCCCTGCACTGCCCGGAACGGAAAATTCTGCCGGGGTTTCTCTCCGGCAGTTCCCGTCAGTCATGACAGGCCGGGCAGGGCAGAGCAGTTGCGCATTCAAAGTGAGTGCGGCATGATTGACGCCAAGCCTGTTCCATGTAGGTGAGGGAATCCGGTTAATCTGTATATTGTCCATGTGGTTCCTCCGCTCAGCCGATTGTGCCTTTCATTTCAAGCCGGATCAGGTTATTCATCTCAACGGCATATTCAAGGGGCAGTTCTTTTGAAACACTGTCCGCAAAACCGCTGACAATTCTTGTCCGGGCTTCTTCTTCAGAAAGGCCTCTGCTCATCAGGTAAAAAATCGCTTCACTGCTGATCCGTCCGATACGGGCTTCATGACCGATATCTGCATCTGCGGTGCGGATATCCATGACTGGAATGGTATCGGAACGGGAATCGGAATCCAGCATCAGAGATTCACAGTTGGCTGTGGATTTGCTGCCGGCGGCTCCTGGATTGACGGTCACGGCCGAACGGTAGGTGCTGATTCCGCCGGACTTTGAGATGGATTTTGCATGGATCACGGAGGCAGTATCCGGAGCACTGTGGATGACTTTCATGCCGGTGTCCAGGTTCTGTCCTGCTCCGGCAAAAGTGATTCCGGTATAGTTCATCTGTGCCTTTGCACCGGCAAGGATCGTGGTAGGGTAAAGATAGGAAACATGGGAGCCGAAAGAACCGGAGACCCACTCCATGACGCCGCCTTCTCTGACGATGGCCCGTTTTGTGTTCAGGTTGTACATGTTCTTCGACCAGTTCTCAATGGTCGAGTAACGAAGATGTGCATTTTTTTCCACATAGAGTTCAACACATCCGGCATGCAGATTGGCCACGTTGTATTTGGGTGCAGAACATCCTTCGATAAAGTGGAGGCTTGCGCCTTCATCGACGATGATCAGGGTATGTTCAAACTGGCCGGCACCGGGTGCGTTCAGCCGGAAATAGGACTGCAGCGGAATCTCTACGGAAACGCCCCTGGGTACGTAGACAAAAGATCCGCCGGACCATACGGCACCATGCAGTGCGGCAAATTTATGGTCTGTACTTGGCACCAGATGCATGAAATGTGTTCGGATCATTTCCGCGCAGGGACCATGCAGGGCGCTCTCCAGATCGGTATAAATAACTCCCTGTGCGGCCACTTCCTCACGAACGTTGTGATACACAAGCTCACTGTCATACTGAGCACCGACACCGGCCAGTGATTCACGTTCAGCCTGCGGAATACCGAGCCGCTCAAAGGTTTCCCGGATTTCGCTGGGGACGTCAGACCACTTAGGCGTCATGCCGGCATTCTTTGGCCGGACATAGGTGACGATGTTGTCTATGTTGAGCCCGGAAATGTCCGGCCCCCAGTCGGGGACGGAAAGCCGATGATACTGTTCAAGACTGCGAAGCCGAAACTCCCGCATCCATTCCGGATCATTCTTTTCCCTTGATATTTCAAGAATAATGTCTTCGTTCAGACCCTGGTCAACCTTAAAATAGCCGTCCTCGTCATACCGAAAGTCATACCGGCTGTGACTGATCTCATCCAGATAGGTTTTCCCGTTCATGTTTTCCCTCTATTCCCTTGAAAGATACCGTTCAAATCCATGTGCATTGACATCATCGATCAGGGAAGCATCACCCTCATGGACAATGTGTCCCTCCGCAAGAATATGAACCCGGTCTACATGGAGAGATTCCAGAATCCGGGTGGAATGGGTGATGATCAGAAGCGTATGTCCGGCGTCTTCCATATACCTGGCGATACCATGGCTGACGGTACGTACAGCATCGACATCAAGTCCTGAATCCGTTTCATCCAGAATAGCCAGTTTTGGGCTGAGTGTCAGCATCTGCAGGATTTCTGCTTTCTTTTTTTCCCCGCCGGAGAACCCGACATTAAGATCCCGGTCCAGATAGGATTCATCCAGTGCAAGATCTCCAAGGGTGGCGGAGAGCTGTTTTCGGAACTGCCAGAGCCGGACGTGTGTATCACGAGTCAGCTCGTAGGCACTTTTAAGAAAGCTGAACAGCGAGATTCCCGGAACTTCCAGCGGATTCTGGAAAGAAAGGAAGATGCCTGCTTTTGCGCGCTGGTCGACGGAGAGACCGAGAAGATCGCTGCCGTTGAAAAACATGCTTCCTTCTGTAACCGAACAGGCCGGGTTTCCCATAATAACGTTTCCCAGCGTAGACTTGCCGGCGCCGTTCGGTCCCATGAGGACATGAACCTTTCCCGGTGCAAGTTCGAGATGGATATGATGCAGAATCGGCTGTTCATTGATCTGAACACTCAGATTGCAGACTGAGAGCAGAGCGGACACTCGAATACCTCCTTCAGACGGACCGGTTTCCCGATCCGGAGAAAAATTGAAAATTTAATCATACTATTTCGATAGGAATAGCATGCATAGTATACTGCCTTTACCGGAAATGTGCAACCCCTTATTTTTCCCCGGAGGAATTCCGGAAAAACGTATCCGTCAGCAGGGCATCATAAAAATACAACCGAAAAAATTGAATAAAATAGCAGAAAAACGGACAACAGATTGATGGAAACAGAGACGGAGATTATAATGAAACAGATTATTTATGCCCGTTTTTGTACACTTTTTTGAGCCTGACTGAATCGGTACTATCTGAGAAGAAGAAATCCGTACGGGCAGGCAGGCGTCGGACTGGGGGGAGGTGCATTTTGAGCAGAAAATCGCAACGACAGTGCCCAAGTGGATGACCGGACTGACGGATTTGGCCGGTCAGAAAGAAATCAGCAGTCCTTGAAAGCCTGACGGTTTCAAGACATCCTGTTCCGGGAAAGAACAGGAAAGTGTCTGGATTTAGGGAAAAAAGGGCCTGAGGCCCTGTTATCTGGAGGAAAATTATGAAGAAACATCATCAAGATCGAAGACTGTTTCTGGCGGCCGCGTGGATTGTTATTCTGGCTCTGAGTCTGTCTGCATGCGGTAAACAGCCTGAGACCAAAACGGCAGAAACTGCACCGGCAGCCAACAGGGTGGTTCTCTCGGTCAATGCAGAGGACAGCCCCTATAAGCTGATTATTCCTGAGGGACAGTCGGCGGAAAACAGAGTGCAGACTGCAGTTGTTGATTCTGCGGCAAATGATCCTTACAAGAACAACGATCCGTATAAGAACAACGACCCATATAAGAATAATGACCCCTATAAGAACAATGATCCGTACAAGAACACCTCTGCGGCCGTGCCGGAGGCGACGGCCGCTCCGGTAAAGACAGTTGAAAAGTATGTTCCGGTTGCCGGCGAGGGTGCCATGTATACAGTTACAGAGACCGCGGATGGCTGGATTCGCATCGATAATAAGGGCGGCGAAACCCTTGGTCTGTCCACCGTTTCCGGTGTCAGAATCCTTGAGGAAGAAGGGCTTGCCTTTAAGGACCTGAACCAGAACGGAAAGCTGGATGTGTATGAAGACTGGCGAAGGACATCCGAGGAGCGTGCACGGGATCTGGTGGCGCAGATGAAGGGAGCAGAGCGCGCGGTCATTCTGGCACACGGCGGCTGGGACGGCGCTTTTACGACGGAATCCCTTAAAGAGGATGACGGTTCCGCGGTCTATCTTCGTGCAGGCGGACGCGGTGGTGTGACCCGTGCCATTTCCAACGGCGGCGGAGCACATGCAAAATGGACCAATGCAATGCAGGAAGTAGCAGAAAGTTGCTACTACGGCATTCCGGCAATGATTTCGATCGACCCGGCTAATATTTCCGGACTGATTGAGACCCTTTCCCTGGCTTCGACCATGGATCCGGAACTGGCAGCTAAGATTGGTCAGGAAACGGCAAAACAGTATCGTGCAGCCGGCGTGACGGCGCTCCTTGGACCGCAGGT
>CACXHF010000306.1 GCA_902767305.1 uncultured Eubacteriales bacterium | reverse complement strand
GGGGCACATGGTGTATCTGGTCGATGACACCTGGCTGTTCACCGGGGACACGATCTGGTTCGGTGCAGACGGCGGCTACAGCTTCATCAGCACCCTGGCGGAGGATAACCGCTTGGCAGTGCGGAGTCTGGAGAAGCTGGAGCAGAATATCCGGGGGCGGCATCGTCCCATTGCGGTGGTCACCGGCCATACCGGCTGGACGGACGATCTGGACTTCGTCTTCCGGCACCGGGCGGAGATCTGCAGGCCTTTTACCAGACGCTATGCCGATCCGGAAGCGCCGTACGACGGCTATGTGGAGGACGATGACACTGAAGAGCAGGCACGGAATGTTGGCCTGCCCCGGAAACGCCAGAGCTGAGGAGGCTGTCATGATCAAAACAATTGTCAAAATCGAGGGCATGATGTGCGGCATGTGCGAAGCGCACATCAATGATGCCATCCGGGCGGCCTTCCCGGTGAAGAAGGTCTCTTCCTCCCATGCAAAGGGGGAGACGGTGATCCTGTCGGACGCGCCGCTGGATGCGGAAAAGCTCCGGCAGACGGTCAATGCCACGGGATATGCCTTTGTTTCAGCCTCCGAGGAAACGGCAGAAAAAAAGGGCCTGCTTTTCGGCTTCCTGAGGCACTGAAAGGGGTAGGATGATTCGTCGGACCGGAAGGTCAGAAAGTATGCCGGGCTCTGTCATGCAGCCTTGAGCGAAAAGGGAATGCCGGGCGCAGACAGCAAAACAGCCTCGTATATGGCCCGGCCGGAAAAGTTGTACCAGGGCACACAATATCTATCCCACCATGAATGTTCCGCACGTTTATGCTGTGACAGCCATGTGTCTGGAACTGTGCGGGTTCGGCCTGTCCGACCGGGAGATCATGGATTTCACGGACAGCGTTTTCCGGAAGCGGAAAGAGTTCTTTGCAGCGCTGCTCAGGCTGATCAACCTCCTCCCGGACAGTTGGCGGATTGCGAGAAAAAGGAACATCGGAGATCACGAAAAGCGTGTCCGGGACGGGAGTGCTGCCTGCGACAGGTTTGAGGTGTCCGATGGAAAGATCGAATACTGCATCTCAAAATGCATGCATGTGGAAGTGTTTGAGTCTTACGGAATCCGGAGCCTGTGCAGGATCTCTGTATCACGGACGGGCATGTCTGCGCCGGCCTGATCCGGCATGTGTGCTTCATCCGGCACAGCGATCTGTCTGACGGACCTGCCTGCCATGATGAGATTTTCAGAAAGTGAAGGAAGCTTTCTCATGAAGCCGGATGACAGGACCTGGATGAGAGGCACGGCGGATTCCTTCCTGTTCACCGCACGGATCGTCCGTCTGCTGCCGGAGGAGCTCGGCAGACAGGGATGACTGCTGTGCTGGCTGTGATTCTCTGCGGGATGACAGTCTGCAGCGGCAGGTACCGCATCTTTGCTTACCGCAGCAGGCGGCAGATCATCGGGAGCGCGGCGGCGCAGAGGAAGCTTATGAGGGTCGGCATCTTTGCCCTGAGTGATATCTTTTCAAAAGCCGGATTCGGCAACAGGCAGACAATTGTCCGGAAACTCCGGAACAGGAACCCGCAGCGGGCGGAACAGATGGGCCATCGGCAGCCGGTTCAGGAAAAAGTCCGGGGCCGCCTGGAGGGGCTGATTCCGCCCTGCTGACGGGCAGAAAGTGAGGGACTGCAGATGAGCATTCCAGTGATCCTGATCGAGATGGCTGCTTTTGCGGCGCTGTTTACAGCAGTCATTCTGTTCATGTACCGCGGCGGCGGGAAGTACAGCGCCGGAGCGATCCATAACTATCCGCCGGATATTCAGGAGGAATACTTCAAAACGCATCCCCGGGTGGAGGTCTCCTTCCGCTCGAAAAAGGTGCTGCTGACCAAGGGACTTGGTCTGCTGCTTTTCACCGCCGTCCTGCTGGGATGTGCACATCTGGCGGGTGCTGCGGATTTCTGGCAGGGATTCTGGCTGACCTTCGGCCTGATGGTGTGGATCGGTGTGTATGATACCTTCTTTCTGGACTGGGTGCTGTTCGCCAACCTGCCCATGTTCCGGCTGGAGGGCACGGAGCACATGGACAGGGCCTATCATCAGAAATGGTTCCATGTGAAGGGGATGCTGTTTCCGGGGATCCTCTTTGCCTTGATCCCGGCACTGCTGGTCGGACTGCTTATGAACGTCATCCGATGAGGAGGAATGCACATGAAAAGCGCAGAACAGATTCTGAAGAAGAAAACCGCCATGCGGGCGGAGCTGGGGAAGCATCTGCCGAAGGAGGAGGCCGACGGACTCTGGCTCCAGGCGGCGGAGCGGCTGTCCGCGATCCTGACCCGGTATGCGGATCTCCCCGGGACCATGCGGTTTCACACGGAATCGCGCATTTTCCCTTCCGCCGCGGTTTACCTTACGGCAAAGGAGCGCATTGGGGAGAAAGCAGCTTTCAGCATTGTGGAGAATGCCGCCAT
>CACXHF010000305.1 GCA_902767305.1 uncultured Eubacteriales bacterium | reverse complement strand
TTGGACTACTCAAATATAGATGCATAATCTGAGCATTTCAATTCTTAATATAGATGAATAATAATTACGCGTTTTTAGATTATAGATGAATATTTTATATCCGGGTACATTTCGTTCCGTTTTTGTGCAAAAGATGAGACATTACCACAAGCAATTGACATAAGCATAGATAATTGCACTGGTTTCATGTCGTATAACGTGTAACCATTATAAGAACCAGCATCCCTTTGAAAACAAGGGAATGATTCATATACTATCTTCTTAGGGTAGACATCCAAGGCATACTTTTCAATCGTCCTGCCATAGAGGCCTTTAGACTGAAGAGAGAGTTCCTTTTCAACTACTTTGAACGTACAATCTATACCATTCAGCTTATATCCATTAGCAAGAAGCCAGGTCATATCTTTACTGATTTCAATATAAGATTTTTTGACAGAAGGATCCACCTTATGCTGTAAAATATCGGCAGAATCGTTCGAAGATGCTGAGTTGTTCAAAGATAGCACGTAGGATGCAGTAAAAGCCTTCCTTCCTGCCTCAGCGACAGAAACCGCAGATGTAATATAAGGAATTTCATGAAAGGGACAGTATTCGGCTCCTCTAAGCTGTGGCAACCTCTGCCAGTATGCCTCACCATACACCTTAATCTGTTCCTGAGCGCATATTGGGCAATATCTCAGATGTCTGTGGGGATGAATAACTGCCAGCTGGCGAAATTGGCAGTTTTTCGGATTCATAACAACAGAAGGACTATGGTTTGTTCGAATTGCATATAATTGAACTGCAGTATGGTTTTTTACAATATATTCTGTTGTCAGACCGTATTTCGAGTCCGCCCAGTGGTCAGTGCATGTTAGATGAGAAGGCATTGTTATTGTCGAGGCAACAGTGAAATACTTCGAATTTGGAAACAGATCCATTATAGACAATTTGAAGTGCGGATTTCCACTTCTGACATGATACCGAGCCACTATACTATATAGGCATTCATCCGGATAAGGAATTGGAAAGCAAGGAAGAATTTTTCTTTTTTCAATCATGATGCACCACTGTATGTATTGTTTCATCGTCTAGCTGTGCACCTGTTAATCCATTTGCACGAAGATCTTCATAGGATTTCATTCCGACCAAAGGATTGATGCACGGTGTTTTCTGCTCAATTTTGGAGTTCAACCATTCAGAATAGGCTTCCTGAAAGAGGGTTGGAAAAGAAACAGGAGCATCATGTGCGGCAGATGCTTTCTGAACAAACTTTCGGGCTATACTATGATCTTGCCCTATGGCATTAGCCAAAGCTTCGGTAACTGCATCCGAAACACTGGCCTTTTTCTCATCTGGTTTGTCCTGGGGCTTGACGGAGTCTCCAGAAATATCTATTTCCGATTCCAAAGGATAGTATGTATAAGGGGTTACATCCAGATCTTCTTCCAAGTCTACTTCCAAACCCTTTTTTAGTTTCTCACATATCTGTTTTGTTAAAAGCATTCTTTCTGCTGCAATCCTGCGAACATCTGATTCAGAGAAGGATTCTTTTCCGTTTACGATAGCTTCTTCTTGAGCAAGGTCGTACAAGTGCACCGCAATGTAGGGAATACCAAGAGATTCCTCAAAAAACGTCTTACGCATGGAGTCGGTGATTGGAATTACATCATGAATATACTGGAGAGTCCACATGCTGTCAAAAAAGCGTATCCAGTCCGAATCGTAACTCATTCTGGACATGATGATTTCACCTTTGCCGGAACCTCTGCGCGCCTGTTGAAAACTGGTTTGAAACAGTTTTTTTGCCTTTCCTGTTCCACAGCATATGACAGGCACGCCAATAGTGTTTACCAGAGAAACGAAGAAATTGAGCGTAACGTCAGAAACGCGTTCTCTGGTGTTGCAGAGATTTTGGAGTTCATCGATGACCAAAACACCAAGACTATATGTCTGTGCCAGCAGGCGGACAGCATTGAACAACTGATCTACAGAAAAGAGATTACTTTGGTAACGCTCGTGATAGTTTGTTCCCAATGCATTATCCAATTCCATCATAAAGTTTCTGCAGAACCCTTTCAAAGATCCATCCGGAGGACAATCAATCTTGAGCCAGACAACTTGATTTAGTGATAGGTTAGCGTCCTTATACTTAGTGTGGCGAATCACCTGATGATATTTGAGCAGAATGCTGTTTAGCATCGTGGTTTTTCCGATTCCAGAGATACCGATTACAGAAAAACCGTATGTTGCAGGAAGTTTAGTGACTGGCCCAATTTCAGAATTGGCGTTGTCAAACAGTTGATTGAAGCGCTGAACGGTATCTGGTATGAGAGGATTCCGATTAACATAGCCCCATCGCAGACAATTGTCCAGTTGTAGTGCAGCTTGTAGAGTATTTCGGTTTGGCTGATAAAAATGCATGATCTGCTCACAGGCCAGCAATCTGCCGGGGACTGAAAGATTTCTTTCGGCAGCATTGTAACTCGGTAAATAGGAAAGAGATCGGAGGATCACCTTGGAAGACTTGGGTTCTGGAAGGGCTGCAATGAGCGGATTTTCCTGGAAGGGAACAAGTTCTTCTGTGTCCCGGTAGGATGCGTTAACAACGCGTTCAACTGAAACCATCTTTGTGTCACTCCTCTCATTTTTCCATATGTTTATGGTCTTCTGACCGGATCTTCCTGCAAAACGCTCTGAATTTCCTTCTGTTTTTCTTCGTGAACTTCTCGAAGAAGTCTTTCGACTTCATCTTCCATGTCAACAACATTGGCTGACTCATTTTGTTTCCCGCCAACTTCTTTTTTGCTGACAGTTCCGGCAGATGCAGATCCATGCAGTTCTGCGATGCTGCGCCTTGTGGCAGACTCTATTTGTGCTGTCTTTTCTTTCTCGAGGTTACTTTTGATATCTGCCAGCCGTTGAGCTTTAGTCTCGTTTCCGGGAGCGTTTTCTGACAAATGTTTTGCATCATTGACAATTTGATTAATACTTTCGTTCAGATGTCCCTTTTTTATATCCTCCGTAACGGTGTATACAGCTGCTTCCTGGGAATCATACTCATTGATGGCATCCACCTCAGCCTTTGACAAACCTACAATTTCTCCAAGGTATTCTACCAGATGACATTCAATAGGTTCTGGCTGGTTACCGTAACGGATATAGATGAAAGCCATGTTCCTTGGATCGTAGGATATGCTTATCTTTTCTCGTCCTTCAGTTCTGGCTTTGTCAAACCACTTCTCGTTTTCTGCCTGGTCGCAAGTATAGTACATCTGATTAAAGAGAATACCAGTTCGAGTAATGCTTGCTGTTCCATGACTCAGAAGTTCATACCGTACTTTTTCGATACTGAGAACTCGATGAACACCGGAACGGTAGCGCATGCCGAATGTCCATAGTTCTAATGCAATTGGTTTTACTCCATGCTGGCGCATCTGAAACGTTTTTGAATACTTGCGCATGTAATGAACATTGTTGTGGAACAGGACACATCTGATGAGAATATTCGTGAACTGATTGATATCTAAAATAGCATCTAATCGATAATCTTGTGTACAGCGCTCGCCGAAATCCTTTTCAACATGACCTGGTAAGGATGCGTAACTGTAATTCATGACATTAAAATGGCTTTCCACGATCCCTTTCAAATCGCCGCGATAGGGAGGAGTATTTTGGATTGTGATGCCAAGGCTATTGATGATTTTTTCAACAGCATATCCTTCCATTTCGCCACGATCTCCGATAATTGCATTAGGAAGATGTTGACATGGCCACTGTTCTGCCGTAATTTCCAAACCGTACCTCTTGCAGAATTCAACCTTATCTTCCAGGGAATTCAGGAGAACCAGAGTAGCTTCTTCCCAGGATGGTTTTTCCAATGAAACGTGAATTCCTGTGACCAGATGACTGTATGCGTCGATTAAAAAGTATACTGTTGGACGTCCGACGATAGCCTTTCGATCATCCTGCCTGACCAGAAAAACATCTGCAATCGTTGCGTCGATTTGACTGAGTGCACATGGACCGTATAAGTGTGTTTCTGTTTTTCCGATTCCTCCACGATTCTCCAGATTGTATTTTTTCGGAGACTTACGCTTTTTTGCTTCAGATGTAGAATCTTTGTGTTTGCTATGCCAGTAGTAGAACTGATTTCTTGAAGGCAGCTGATCCGGTGGGAGTGATGATTCTGCCTCTCCAGCACTGTTCCGTAAAGAATAGTACTTATTAAGCATATTCTGATAGGTATCCAGCAGCGTCATTCCTTTTTTAATGAAATACTCCTGATATGCTTTTTCGAAATAAACTACGTCTTCGTGAGTTATTTTTTTCCCTGCAGCTCCTTTAACGCCTTTTTTTCCAGGCTTCTTTTTCGATGGGTCATATGTGTCACGTGTTTTTCCGACGTTGCTGTAGTCTGGCAACAGGGCGTCCCGGATCTTGCCAGCTCGCCAGTACTTTCCCATGAGCTTGTACAGATTTGTGGGCTGAACTCCGGAAAGTGCAGAAGATCTCCGCATGAGTTCTGCACGTGCTTTTTTGTCATATACATCCGGTTCCTGCTCTACGATATCACGGATAAGGTCCCAGTTATGATCTCGTCTTGCATATGCAGCTTCCGGATTTCTAAGAGGAGGAGCTTTAAAGTCAGGATAACTGGCAAATGAGTATAACCCAGAGCTCAGCCCTTCTGTTAGAGAATCTATTGCAATTAACATAGGGGTATTTGAAGAAGTACTCAGACAGATCCAGGCAAGAGTCTCCGTGCCAATCCATATTACCCTGTAAAGGTTATCGCTTTGATCCCGGATCACCTGATTTATAGCAATATCATGATTCATGGTATAACCTTCTTTCTATCTGTTATATAGAGTTGATACGTGGATCTGAAAAGTTGATAGGAATGCTAAGATTCAATGAAATGTGTCCGTCACGGACAAGTGTTTTGAATACTGCAATTGCAGTGCCAGGCTGAAGTTTATAATGGCTTTCAATTGCTTCAAGAATAGTATCGAATGACACAGAAGTGTTTGAGTACAGTGCCATGAAATCTTCCAATACCATGTTTATTGTCGCGGGATTTTGGCATATTTGAGACAGATTTTCCCCGGAATTAAGCCAGATGAGATTTTCTGCTTTTATCATGTCTAAATCCTTTTCCGTTACAATCTTCCATTCGATACCAAGTTCTTTCCAGTAAAGCAGTTCAATGCTGAGTTTTTCCAGAACACGTGGGTCAGAAAGAGCTTCTGAATGTTTCACTGCTCTGGCATGAAAGGTATTATTTGCTGCCGTTATAAGGAAGTCGGTTGTGCAAACAACAAGTTCCTTTCCGAAAGAAGGATGTCGGAAATCGAGCTGTTCTGAAATTCTGAGAGTATCCTTGAGTTTCAGAGGAAACTGCTCTCTTATATCCAGCACTAAAGGGTCGTTGTCCAACAGCACGTGGTACATATACTCAAGACGAGACAGGTAGTGATGAATTCGTTTGGTCTTGTTCCCTCGAACCCGAAATACAATGCCTGATGACGGGACATTATGAATCGTAAGCCAGGGTAAATACTGGCTTCCTGTTCCTTGCCCTCTGCCTTCACGAATATACTTGTGCCTGAGACTGTCTGTCATAACGGCTCTCTTTTTACCCATACAGTTCTTCCTCTATTCAACGAATTATCTATCTATATTTAAAACATCCTTAATAATTATACATCTATAATTCACTTCTGTCAACAATTATTATTAATCAATTTTCAAAAACTGCTAGTTTATCTAACTATATTAAAAAATAGGTTGCATTATGCAACCTATTCCAAATAAGGTACAATAAGCATAAAACTATTTTACGATTTGCCACAAGTTTGATGCTGAATGGTATGAAAAAGTCGTCGTAAAGAGCTTTGTATTTCGCTGTCTTTCATGGTATAATGAACAAAAGAAGTT
>CACXHF010000304.1 GCA_902767305.1 uncultured Eubacteriales bacterium | reverse complement strand
GTCAAATCCACCGGTCAGGAAGCTGTCGGCGCTGCCGGATATACCAGCGAGGGGACCATCTTCCTGGGCTGGTTTACCTTTTCGCCGGAGGACTATACAGATGATATGTTCCGGGAGATTGTCATCCACGAGATTTCCCACTGCATTTCCAGGTTGTACCCCGAATATCGCCAGGCGCTGTATTCCCTGATCCATTTCACCGTGCTTGATGAGGACATTGATGTACCGGAAGAAATCCAGGAGATGATTATCGCCAATCCGGATGTGGAGCATCATAACAGCTATGCGACATTCACGATCGATGGAGAGAAGAAAGACTGCTATCTTGTTTTCCTGACGGACAGCATTTTTGAGAAGCCCGGGGATAATTTCTTCACCGGGATGTATTCCGGAATCGTTCCGCTGGATAGGTCAGTGATCTACCGTGCGGACGAGGTGGAGGATTTCTGGGACGTTGTCGGCCGGAACACAGATTATGTGGAGGATCCGGAGGAAGTGATGGCAACAAATGTTGCATCTGCCATTATGCATCTGGATGACGGGTATGAAAGCTTCAAAAGCCCCGGGATTCTGGATGGAATCATTGAATATCTAAAGAAAAGCTCTGCAGGTTTATAATATACGATCTTCTTGGTACCTTTGAAAATGTGGAAAAATACCCTTGACAAACATGGTGTTATCTCAAAGGCAAAGGATCTTTGCAGCTACATCATGACTGTGACGGATAAGTCGCCGAAGCGCTTTCGTTTCACGCTGGTATCCAGATTGCAGAATTACGCTCTGGATGTGATTGAGAACCTGATCATGGCGAATGATACGTTTGTGAGTACAGTGGATATGCGTTCCACGGCAATGCGAATGTCATATCAAAGGACGGCCATGAGCAGGCTGAAGCTCCTGTCATACATGTCGGAACTTGCCATGAAGCAGCAATGCATTCTGCCAAAGCAGTATGAGCAGATCACCAAGCAGGTCTATGATGCTGAGAACATGCTTGGCGCGTGGATGAACAGTGATAAGCGGCGCTATGGCAGGTAAGCATTCAAAGATGTGGCAGGTGAGGTGATTGGAGAAAAATGCGTTCGAAGCCATGCTCGATTTTCAGAATATGTACCGGGCATACAGGCGGGCGGCGGCAGGCAAGAGGGATAAACAGAAGGTCATCGACTTTGAGCTGGATCTGTCCAGGAACCTGTGGGAGATTATTCATCAGATGGAGGATAAGACCTACCAGGTGGGCGGCTATCATCAGTTCATGATCTATGATCCGAAGGAACGGAAGATAGAAGCGCTCTCCTTCCGGGACAGAGTGGTGCAGCACTGCCTGTGCGACAATATCCTGAAGCCGTACTTTGAGAACCGGCTGATCTACGATAACGCGGCCTGCCGAGAAGGAAAGGGTACGGACTTTGCCAGAGACCGTCTGACGTGTTTTCTGAGGGAGCATTACAAAAAGCACGGGACAAAGGGTTATATCCTGAAATACGACATCCGGCACTACTTGGACAGCATCGATCATGAAATTCTGAAGGGGATGCTGAAGAATATTCCGGACAGGAATGTTCTGGGCCTCCTGTATCATATCATCCGAAGCCATGAGGGGAGTACAGACCCCGTAACGGGGCGGAAACGCGGCTTGCCCTTGGGCAATCAGACCAGCCAGTGGTTTGCACTGTACTATCTGGACCCCATGGACCGCCTGGTCAAGGAGAGGATGCGGATAAAGCATTATATCCGTTATATGGATGACGGGGTCCTGATCCATGAAAGCAAGGAATATCTGAACGAAGTGCTTGCCCGGATGCGGGAAAAGGCGAAGGAGCTGCACCTGGAGTTCAATCAGAAGACGCAGATCATGCCGATTTCGGAAGGCGTGGACTTTCTGGGGTTCTGTTTCTATCTGACTGACACCGGGAAGGTGATCCGGAGGCTTCGCACATCGAACAAGAGGCGCTGGAAGAGGAGGTTGAAGAAGTACAAGGAGGAATACCGCGTCAGGGCGAAAAGCTATGACGAGATCAAGCGGAGCATTGCAAGCTACAACGGGCATCTGGCTCATGGGCATACATGGAAGCTGAAAAAGAAGGTGCTGGGTTCGTTCGTGCTGACCCATGCGCTGAAAGACGAAAACGCAGGGGATGATCCACGGAATTGAAATGCTGAAACAATGGTTGTAACGGGAAGTCATGCCGATTTCCCTTATGACAGGGACAGGGTTGCAAGGTGGCTGGTGGCTGCGCTCGCCCGGTAACAACGATAACAATGCGGCGTTCGTCAACGGCGAGAACGGCAACGTCAACGAAAACGGTAACAACGTCAAAAAGGAGTTCGGTGTCCGCCCCGCATTGCCTGATTGCCAGAAGTGTATGGAAGGCTCCATGCGCCAGTGTATCGGGCAAAGGAACCCGGTTCCTTTTCTGCGGAAGTTTCCGCGGGAAAAACACATGCTGTCGGAGACTTTGGACGCGAGAGCTTTCAAAGCGTTGGGAGTGGGTAATGTCCCCTATTCCCCCGACAGCCGATTGGAAGAACAAAAACAAGGAGGAATATGACAGATGAAACGGAATTTGAATCGGTTAATGGGTCTCTTACTCACCATCGCACTGGCGATAGGGTTGATGGCGGGCATGAGCATCACAGCTCTGGCGGATAATACC
>CACXHF010000303.1 GCA_902767305.1 uncultured Eubacteriales bacterium | reverse complement strand
GGGACAGAGCCAGAGCAACAATGATGGCGGAAAGAAGTTTCAGCATATAAGCAGGCAATGGACTGTACTTGGTCGCCAGTGCAATAATAACCCGGTAGATAAGCGAACCGGCAACCCCTGAAACAAAGCCCACGGTAACGCTCCTCCGTCCGAAGATGGCCTCGCCAATGATGACTGAAGCCAGGCCGATGACCAGGATTCCCGAACTGGAGGAAATGTCCGCATAGCCCTGATATTGAGCAATCAGTGCACCGGAAAGGGCAATCACCGCATTGGAAATGCAGAACGCCAGAACCTTGCAGGCATCCACATTGATCGACGATGCCCGGACCATTTCATCATTATCGCCGACTGCCCGGATACACATGCCGATGTGCGTCCGAAAAAACAGGATCAGCAGAAACAGTGTAATCAGACAGGCTGCAAAGGAAAGGACAGTCTGAGCATCCTGCTTGGAAAGACCGGGAAGCAGCTTGAAAATCGTATCAATCCGTACCAGAGAAAGATTGCTTGCCCCTCCCATGATGAACAGATTGACCGAATACAGGCCGCTCATGGTGATGATCCCCGAAAGAATGGGATGAACCATGAAGAAGGTCTGAAGGACACCGGTAATGCCGCCAGCCAGTGCACCGGCCAGCATGGCCGCTGGAATCGCCAGGACGGGATGTCCCGCAGCCGTGACAGCCGCTGAAACCGAAAGTCCGAAGGCAAATGAACCTTCTGTCGTCAGATCAGGAACCGAAAGAATCCGGAAGCTGATATAGATTCCCAGGGCAAGGATTCCATAAAGCAGCCCAAGCTGCAGGGAGCCGATGATTAATTTCACAACTGTCACTCTCCAAAGGCGTCCTTCGGATTGCTCCGAAGGACGATTGTTTTCAGAAAATTATTTGCCAAGGAACTGGATCTCTCCCATTTCACGAATGGAATCCGGAAGAGCGATTCCCAGTGCTTCCATTGTCCGTTCATTGACCGAAACGATATTGGCCGGTACCACAATGGCAGGTACTTCTGATACTTTTGCCCCTTTCAGAACTTTGACTGCGATCTCAGCCGTCTGTTCACCGATATAAGTATCGCTCATGGCCAGTGTGGCAAGGCATCCGGAAAGAACTGTGGTCGCAGAACAGGCATACGTCGGAATTCCTTCCTCCGTGCACAGTTCAGCAAGTACATCAACTGCCGCCTGAACCGTCGAATCGTTGGCGATAAACATGGCGTCAATTCCTTTTTCAAGCAGTGCCTGCGTCGCCGTCTGTACCTCAGCAGAGGAGGAAACGGTGGTTTCAATATACTTGTACCCGTTTTCATCCAGATAGGCCTTGGCATTGTTCATGGCATTGACGGCATTGATTTCATTCGTGCAGTAAAGAAGACCGAAAGTTTTTACATTCGGGGTAATCGTCAGACCAAGCTTGAGAATATCTCCTGCCGGAACCGCATTGCTGGTACCGGTAGCGTTCATATCCGGTGTATCCAGCGCACTCATGACTCCTGCTGCCACCGGAGCCGCAACGGAGCAGAAAATGCAGGGCGTTTCCGATTCAAGGCCGACAAAGGTCTGGGTTGCCGGTGTAGCCACGGTAAAGACCACATCATAGGTTCCGTCATCCATGCTCTGACAGATGGTTGCCAGATTCGTGGCATCCCCCTGTGCATTCTTGTAATCAATTTCGAGATTATCGCCTTCCACATATCCATTGGCTGCAAGACCTGAAATGATACCGTCTTTCATATCCAGAAAAGCACCGTTTTCAATCAGGAGAATAATGCCGACTTTCGTCTTGTCTGCCAGCGCGCCGGCTGCACAGAGAAGAACCAGAACAAATGCAAGAGAGAGAACAAGGATCTTTTTCATGGGGTACCTCCTATTGGTTGGCAGAATTAATTCTCTTAAGCTCATCAAAGGCTTTGACAAGCATAGATTCGGTAATTTTGTACGGGCTGTGTGCAATGTCAGGCATTTCAGGAATGCGGGAAATGACCCGCGCCAGCATTGCCTCACTGACTCCGATTTCCTCGGGCGAAGTAGGAAGTCCGACGGAACGGTTGAATCGATAAAGCTCCTCAAACCGCTCCCGCTGACCGTCCACCAGCAGCAGAATCAGAACGCCGAACCCTACTACCTCTCCATGAAGATGATATTTTTCCATCTCAAGTTCAGGAAAGGCTGTCAGTGCATAAAAGACAGCATGCGCCAGTCCGGTGTTATAATCAATAATCCGGTCTGCCGTCAGCAGTATGGACGCAATTCCCGTCGTCACAATGATCGTCAGGATAACCTGTTCCAGTTCCGGCGTAACCCTCTGCTGTTCATGTGCATCCATTGCCTGCCTGCCGTACCGGAGCAGAGGCGTCAGGCAGGCCTGACTGGTCACCACGCCGAGCGTATGATAGTGATTCAGTTCATCAAGACGCGAGGACATGGATGATTCGAAGTATTTCGCATAAGTATCACCCAACCCTGCCCAGAGATAGCGTGATGGTGCCGCAGCAATCACCGTAGTATCAATGAACGCATGCCGGGCAGGCCCGGGGAGAAAATGAGGATGATCGAAACATCCATCCGGGCGATACAGGATGGAAACCGCCGTCGTTGCTGCACAGGTGGAGGCAATCGTCGGAAAGGTGAAAACCGTTTTTCCGGTCAGATCGCCCAGCACCTTGCAGGTATCCAGTGCTTTTCCGCCGCCCGCTGCAAAAATCATGTCCGCCTCTCGAACCTCGCACCGTTCCATCAGAGCCCGGATATTTTCAATACTTGCCTCCCCGCCGTACAGAATCGGTCCGGTCAGTTCGATGCGTCCATCGTTCCGGACACAGGACACCAGTTTTTCACCAATAGCCGCGAGCGCATGCTCCCCGCCGATCAGCACTGCCCTGCGGCCGAATGGGCTGCAAATCTGTCCAACATGTTCAAGTACCGAAGCGCCGATGCTGTATGACGGAAGGGAAATTGTATAATCTGTCATTGATGCTTCCATTCCGGTTTTCTCCCCTCTCTCAGTCCGGACAGTCAAACGAGGCGATCGCCTCAACGTATGGATTGTACTTTTTTCCGATCGCCTGATGCAGCGGATGCTTCAGATACTGCTGCAGAGAGGACTCGTCCCGCAGCTGCATCTCGATCATCACGGTCATGTTCTGCGGACGATCGACAATATTCCGTATCACCCGGACACTTTGCACTTCCTCCGGCAATGCCTTTGCAAGAGCATCAAATGTAGACCGGTACTCCTGTTCCGCTGCCTCATCGAATATCCCCGGCATCAGACGCATCATGACAATATGTCTCATCGTTTCCTCCTCTGAATGCAGAAAAACCCTGTCCGATAAAGGACAGGGCTGAAAACTCTGTGGTACCACCTTAATTGATTCCGACATGCGGAATCCACTTTGCAGGAATGCAGTCACATTCCCCGCCTTTCACGCAGGCATACGGTCCGGTTACTCGGAATTCCTTTCACCTTTCCCTCAGTGGGCCATTTGCCGGCTCGCTTACTGTCTGGCTTTCACCCGGACGAATCCGGCCAGACTCTCTGGAAGTGCGCATTCCGGTTTGATTTCCACCTCATCGGTTTGATGTTCAATTGCAGGCATTATAGCGGATGCACATCGATTCTGTCAAGAATTATTTTAGAATCTGTCTGCAGATTTCATTCAACCTGCACAGAAACGCTTTCGTACAGTCACATAGTGCCGCAGTATTACCGCATTTTCTGCTCATCCGGCATAATCTATGGCATACACTGCCCCGTCACTTGCTCGGTAGGGTTCCGGATCCTCCGGATCATCCTCCGCATGATGTTCAACTGCCGCCATACTGGCCGGCAGACTGTAAGGCAGACGTCCACCCGCTGTCCGGTCTCCGAAAAGGATATCCAGAATAACCGTCAGCGAAACACCAAAGTGTACAAGAATTCCATCACAGAGCGGTTCAAATTCCGCCGGTACGGCAGGATTGTGCATATGCAGAACAGCAATAACCTTTTTCCCCGTTGAAGCAGCATCCACCACATTCTGAATGTCACATTCGTTTACTGCCCGGCTGGTCTTGTTCCGATAGCTTCGATCCGCAGATGCCTCCCGGAAGTCTCCGCCGGCAATGCTCGGGCTTCGAGCCTCCGTGGCAGTATAGGGACGGTACTGCAGCATCAGCGGATGATACCCGTTGCCGTCATCGGCCTGATAAGGATCGGAAAGAGGACTCTCCATAAAGATGAGAATGGCCTCCGCTTCCTCCGGTGTACTGACCCGCTCAAACCATGGTAAGGACAGACCCGCCAGCGGATCCTCCGTGTGCGCACTGACCGGCGTCCGGAAGAAAGACTTTGATTCACGAAGCGGCCGGAGCGGCACATATATGCGCATGCCTCTTTTCAGCGGCAGGATTCCGTCCCGATTCTTCAGACGTACCACGGACCTGGCCTGTGCCTCAAGACC
Organism: uncultured Eubacteriales bacterium; assembly: GCA_902767305.1. Lineage (GTDB taxonomy): Bacteria > Bacillota > Clostridia > Christensenellales > Aristaeellaceae > Ventricola. The sequence goes on along the minus strand of CACXHF010000303.1, from coordinate 16,058 downwards.
TTTGCGGACAAACTCAGGTGCTCCGACAATCCGGGCACTTTCCTCCGGGTCCAGATAGGGGTTTTCGAACAGACCCAGGCGGAACAGCGGAATCAGAAGACGCTCCGCACTTTCCCGCATGCGGCGCTCCATGGTCTCTGCTCCGTAACGTTCATCTCCCAGACGCCACGCCTCCAGAATCGGATCCGCACAGTCATTTCCGCCAAACTGATCCACCCCGTTCATGAGGATCATCAGATGGCGCTCAGCTACCGTCAGTTCAGGAACCCCGTAACAGCGGCTGCCAAAGCTGTCAATATCGGGATCTGGATCACCGGTAATCCCCCAGTCCGTGCAGACTATTCCTCTGTATTCTGCCCTTTCACGCAGAAGGTCATGGATGATATAGGAACTGTATGAGTTGCCGATGTGCGGTTTCCCTTCCAGCCAGGAAACTGTGTAGTACGGCATTACTGCCGCCGCGCAGCCGGTTGGTCCGTCCAGATGAAACGCTCCCTCCGTAAAGGGGCGCAGATGCATTTCAAACTTTCCGGAAGGGTAAACGGCAAAGCAGCCATAAGGATAATGCGCATCCCGGCCGCCTTCCCCGGTTCCGCCGCCAGGCCAGTGCTTGACCATGGTAACCACACTCTCCCGTCCCCAGCCGTCCTTTGTTCCCTCAGTCGTCTGCATCCCGTCGCAATAGGCACGAACCATGGGGATAACCCGCTCTGGTCGGTGTCCGAGCGTGTCCTCCAGCCGCATCCAGCGCGGTTCAGTAGACAGATCGATCTGCGGCCCCAGTGCTGTGGTAATGCCCAGCGCACGATATTCAACCGATGCAATCCGTGCAAATTCTCCCACCAGTTCAGGCGAACCTGCCGCTGCAAAGCCAATCCCTTCTGGCCATTTGGAAACATCCGCTCCCTCCTGCCGGAACTCGGCAGATGCCCGGGCAGTTCCGTGCCGCGGATCAGTGGAGATGTCCGTCGGAATCCCCCACTTTTCCGATTCACAGAGTTCCTGCAGCCTGTTGCTCCAGCGGGCGGATGTCCGGGCGTCACTCACACGCATCTGCAGAATATGCCGGATATGATCCTTCCGGATAAACCGAATCTGTTCATCCGTCAGTTCATCCGGTTCATGTTTCGCTGCATCATAAGCTTCTCCGTCATAGTGCCCGTTGAAATGCTCCCCGGCAGCAAACGGGACAATCTGATGACTGGAATAGAGCATCAGACCGGCGACTTCCTCACGGGAAAGTCGGGCAGCCAGATCATGTGCCCGCTCCTCAGCGCTGAGACGCCAGTCCTCATACGGGAGAAGCTTTCCCTGTCTGGCAAGATCCTTGAAAAAAAGTCCATCCTTCTCTATCAGCGGAGTCCGGGGTTCATCATCGGATTTCGGTCTGGCAATGCCGAGAACCGGGCCCTCCGGATTCCTCACCAGTATGCAGTACGGGGTCGTTTGAATTTCAGGCAGCATGCTTTCGCTCCTTTCCGAAAAAAGCCCTCCTCCAGGAGGGCTTTTCCTTCATCAGCCGACGGTAGAAAGATCCCACGGCTCATGAATTTTGGGAACATCGCTGATCAGGCGTTTGGTATACGATGCCTTGGGCTGAAGGATTACCTCTTCCGCCCTGCCCTTTTCGACGAATTTTCCATGCTCCATGATATAAATGGAATCTGAGATGTAATATGCAAGGCCGATATCATGCGTAATAAAGATAACGGTCATTCCTGTTTCATTGCGCAGATTGAGCAGCATGTCAAGGATAGTCGCCCTTGAGCAGGCATCAATCATGGAGGTAGGTTCATCTGCCAGGAGGATCTCCGGCTTCAGAAGGAAAATTCTCGCAATCATCAGGCGCTGCATCTGTCCGCCTGAAAGCTCAAAGGGATATTTGTTCGTCAATTCGGCAAATTTCAGATTGACAAAGGAGCAGGCATCCGACATCATGGCAAATTTCTCATCTTTGGAAAGATTCCGCATGCCGCGCATGTTAATGCAGTCCAGCAGAACATCATCAATCTTATGAAAGACGTTAAACGAGGAAAACGGATCCTGGAAAATAGCCTGGATGCCCTCCCAGTACCGCCGTTTCTTTGCCCCTGTGGAAATATCCCGCGGCTCACCACGATAGAATATCTGCCCTGAAGTGGGCTCGAGAAGACCAAGGAGCATCTTGGAGAGTGTTGTCTTGCCGGAACCTGATTCACCGACAATGGAAACCAGTTCGCCTTTATGGAACTCAAAAGAGACATGGTCAACCGCAGTAGTCACCGTTTTCCCGTTCTGGAAGATGCGGGTCACGTCTTTTCCGGAGAGGCAGAGCGGTTCCTTTGAAAAGTCCTTGTTCCGGTCCGTGCCAAAGGTTACACTCTCACGCGTATCCGTCTGATTATGAGTTTCGTTCTTCACTTTCGTACACCTCCCTCAGCTTTTCGACGGACATATTGCAGCGATACTGCCGTCCAATGTCAAAGTCGATAATCGCCGCCGGGTTAAATCTGCAGGCAGCGGTTGCGTAACGGCACCGTTCTGCAAAGCGGCAGCCTGACGGCGGATGCTTCAGGTTCGGCGGCGTTCCGGGAATAGCCGTCAGTTTCACATCGCGTGTTCCTTCTTCAGGCACCAGAATGGAATTCATGAGGCCGCGGGAATAAGGATGGATAGGATCAAAGACCATTTCTTTTGCACTTCCGCGCTCCACTATCTGTCCGGCATACATGACCATGATGTCATCCGTCACATTATAAAGCAGAGGCAGCTCATGCGTAATGAAGATCATGCTTTTCACAAGTCCCTGTGCCATCATGTCCTTCATCATCTTGATGACCATTTTCTGACTGGACACGTCAAGTGCGGAGGACGGTTCATCAGCAATCAGCACTTTGGGATTCAGAATAGTGGATACTGCAATAACCACGCGCTGACGCATGCCGCCGGAAAGCTCCACGCTGTACTTGTCCAACACATCAACCGGAAGCCCAAGAAGAGCAAAGCGCTGCTCCGCCATCTCACGGATCTGTTTTTTATCCATGGGCAGTTCATGTGCACGAATGACGTCCTCGATGAACCTGCCGATTTTCCGGGTCGGATTAAGCGCATTCATGGCTGCCTGCGGAATATAGGCTATTTCTGAACCAAGAACAGTCTTGCGGACCACATCCGGATCCAGCCCGGAAATGTTCTTTCCATCGATAATGATATCACCGCTGGTGTAATGAAGAGGCGGGAAGTAATAGCCCATCAGGCTGAGTGCAAGAGTCGACTTGCCGCAGCCGGATTCACCGGCAATCCCAAGGCTCTTTCCTTCCTCGATATCAAGGGATACATGGTCCACTGAGTAGACATCTTCCCTTTGTCTTGTAATATATTTTGTGGTCAGCTGTCTGACCTCCAGCATCTTTTTAGCCAACAACCGCACCTCCTTACTCACGCAGCGTCGGATTGAACACCTGATCAAGACCGGTATTCATCAGGTTCAGGGAAAAAGAGGTGAGAGCAATGACCAGAATTACCGGGAAATACGCCCACCAGGCATTACTGGACGTATAGGCACCAAACAGTTTTGCCCAGTTCATCATCAGACCCAGTGTAGGCACCTCTGTCGTCTTCGGTCCAAGCCCCAGCAGAGAAAGCTGTGCTTCCGCCAGGATGCCGCTGCTGACCTGCAGAATAAACGCCATGACCACATAGGAAGCAATATACGGAAGAATGTCTGTGGTAACAATGCGGAACAGCGAATGACCGGAAAGCTTTGAAAGATTGACATGATCGCGATTACGCAGCGAGATAACCTGTGAGCGGACTGAACGGGCTGTCCATACCCAGCTGGTCAGACCGATTACCATGGCGCAGGTGATAATGCCCCGCGCTTCCTGTCCGACGGAATAGTAGATCAGGATCAGCAGAACAAAGCCCGGGATAACCGTAAAGATGTTGGCAACGAACATCAGTATATCATCCACGAGACCACCCACATACCCGGCAAGCAGTCCGACAATCAGACCGAGAAGGGTTGCAACAGTACCGGCTATGAGCCCGATCAGCAGAGAAACGCCGGTTGCCTGAACCAGTTCAGTCAGCGTATCGCGTCCGAAGTTGTCCGTGCCCAGCGGCAGACTGACAGAATTAGCCAGCTGATCCACACGTGTGTACTCCGTCCCGGAAACGTTTTTTTCCTGTAAATCCTCCCCCTCGCCGCGGATGACTTTCATCGAGGCATTTGAAAGAAAATCATTCAGTTTCTTATCCAGTTTAGCCAGAGCCCGGCGTTTTGCCTGCGTGGTAAATCCCTCATATTTAGAGCTTTTGACATCCGCTTCATCATAGTTGGCTTTCCACGCTTCAAGGAGATCGGCAATTTTATCATTTCCGGAACTCAACCCGGATGTATCCACACCTTTCGCCTTCAGAAAATCGAGCATCAGTTTCCGGTCGGACTGCGGCAGATCGTTTTGAAGCCGGTTGGTATCCGCTTCAGGCAGTTCAACACGGAACGTTGGTGCATTGTTGGCATCATAGACAGAAAAGTAGGTGCCGGGCGGAAGAAACCCTTTTCCAAGCGAAAGCAGAGGATTTCTGGGAACAAAGTACGGATAGATCAGCACAGTCAGAACCATCGTCATAAAGATGACGAATCCGACCATGAAGCGAGGAGAATGAAGAATATTTCGCAAGGTACTTTTCATGTCTTCTCCTCCTTAATCAAACTGAGCCGCTTTGACTCGCGGATCAATAAACGCATAAATAATGTCCAGCATAAAGGAAGCAAGGAGCACCATAATGGTAATAATCAGCGTAGTAGCGGAAATAACCGGGTAATCCGACTGTGTAATAGCACTGTACATTGCCATGCCAAGCCCGGGATAGCTGAAAATAGTTTCCGCGACCAGTGCTCCGCCGACCATGGAGCCGATACTCATGGCAAGACCGGTAACCTGCGGGAGCATGGCATTACGGAAGACATAGCGGACAATCTTCGTGTCCTTGATTCCAAGGAAACGGGAATACTTCACATAATCTGCATTCAGTTCGTAGATCGACATGGAACGCATTCCGACAGCCTGACCGCCAATGGAGATCAGTACGATGGACCAGAACGGCAGCTGATAATGCCAGATCACGGAGGAAATAAAGCTCCAGCTGAAATTCGGTATCATTCCGGGATCATATGCACCATTCGCCGGTGCAATTCCAAGATTGACAGAAAAAATAACCAGGAGAATTACGGCTGCACCGAATGCGGGAATTGCACTGAAAAACAGACTGACAGGCATCAGCACCTTGTCCCAGAATCCCCGTTTGTATGCTGCAACGGCACCAAGCACGTTGCCAAGAATCCATCCGACCAGAATTGCCGGAAGCTGCAGCGCTATAGTCCACCAGATGCCGCCTCCGATAATATCAGAAACTTTTCTCGGATACTGGCTGTAACTGACACCGAAAGTTCCGTTAAATGCATTTTTGATAAAGTCCAGAAACTGTCCCGGCAGACTCTTGTCAAGACCGAACTGACGCCGATAAAACTCCATCTGCTGCTGAACCTGTTCCGGAGGTGCACCGGAGCTGATACTCTTTCCAACAATCGCGTTGACCGGATCACCCGGCATGAGCCGTGGCAGAATAAAATTCAGAATCAATGCCGCAACAAATGTAATGAGAAACCAGATAATCTTCTTTTTGAAGTATTTCTTCATACCCTTCGTCACGGTATCACCTCCCTGCAAATAGAAAGGCGGCCATAACCGTCGGTCATGGCCGCTCAGAAAAGCTCTTACTTGATCAGCTCAAGTTTGTACAAAGCAGCGATGCCATATCCATCGGTGCAGTCAGCGGGCGGAATATTATCTCCGTCGTTGTACTCCGGGAATCCGGTCCATACAGACTCATTGACAGCATGGAAGTAATCAGGACGATACATGAGCGAGAAGCTCGGAACTTCATCAAGATAAATCTTGGTAGCCTCTGTATAGAGTGCCTTGATTGTCTCGGGATCTGTCGTCAGCGGGATCGCCGCAATGATTTCATCAATGCGGTCATTCTTATAATGACCATAGTTACCGGACCAGTTGTTCTCAACGCCAAGGAAGTCGGAGCTCATGAAAGAACGGACACGGCTCCAGGGAGCAGCCGGCTCGGCTCCAGCCGGGCTGTACATAAAGATATCATATTCGGTCTGGGAAGCCTTGGTAAACACAGTCTGGTAAATGCTCCACTCGGGATAATTGGTGGTGATATCCAGTCCGATAGCCTGTCCGGCAGCAGCAACGATTTCCATTGCAGCCTGCCAGTCAGTCCAGCCGTTCGGGCAGCAGGCATTCAGGGTGATCTTTTCGCCGTTGTACTCACGATAGCCATCGCCGTCAGTATCAACGATGCCGGCAGCATCGAGAAGTGCCTTGGCGCCTTCGACATCCTTGCCAATCCACTGGAGATCCTTGACCGCATCATGATCGTAGAGTGCCTGCTCACCGTCGGTCGGGTTCATGACTGAACGCGGGACAGCAGCAAAGCTCGGGCACTGATTGGTCATGGCGTTCTCGATAATCTGATCATAATCAACCGCCATGGCAATCGCCTTGCGGACTTCCTTTACCTGGAGAACCGGAATTTCCATGTTGTACCAGGCGGTAGGCATGGTTGTGCAGATATTGTACGGTTCCTCACTCATATAAGTAGCGATCGGCAGATCCTGCTCTTCCCACAGCTTCTGCACGTTGGCAATGAACTGCTGGTTCACGTCGATCTGGCCGGCAGTAAAGGCAACCAGTGCAGCATCGTTATCGCTGTAAATGGCATGACCGATATACTTCGGTGCCGGGAGGGTACCCCACATGGTATCAGAAGCGCCCCAGTAGTTGTCATCACGGACGAAAGCAACCAGCTGGTTGTTTGCGAAATAGCCGTGATACGGGCCGGAATAGACGATGTCCTCAGCCGGATCCTCAAGCATCTTGGCCGGATCATTGTCATTGCGGGCGGCCAGAGTTGCAAGCCAGTCCTTCTGGAGAATATAAGTAGCGCTCAGGAAGTTCAGAACCTGCAGCGGATTGGTGGGCTTGCCCTCGGCGGTGACGGTCGTGGTGATCACAACAGCGCCGTCTACTGCTTCCACCTTCGCAATGTAAGGCGAATAACCGCTGAAAGTGTTGTTTGCGATCATAACGGAAGTATTCCATGTTGCAGCAACGTCATCTGCCGTAACCGGAGTACCGTCAGACCACTTGGCAGCTTCCTTGATCTTTACGGTCATCTGCGTAAGATCCTCATTCCACTGATAATCACCATCTGCGAGCAGCGGATAGAGTTTGCCGTCAAGTGAATTGTACATGTACAGGGTTTCGAACATCAATGTACGGGAGCCGCGCGGGTTGGACGCGATGACCATCGCATTGTTCATGTTCGAGCTGAGCGCATTAAAGCCATTGGACGGACCCCACTGCTGACCGCCGAAATACAGCGTCTCATTGCGGGGGAGGTCGGTGGCTGTTTCGGCGGCGGCAAAGCTGACAACAGAGATCAGCATGGCCAGCGCCAAAACGAGAGACAGGATTTTCCTCATGGGTAGTTCCTCCTTAAATAATTATTTCAAGGCTTCTGCCTTAAAAAACGATTTGCTCGGTGTACCGTTTAGATATAACATATAAAAATTTTGTCGAACTTTTGATACATCATATCAATTCGGAAGACATCTGTCAAGACATTCAAAAGAATTATTGCATTCTCATAAAAAATAAGCTTCAATTGACTATCTGCACAATCCATGCTAGTATTTTCATGTTATTATGCATCTGTCCACCGTTCACATTCAAAGGAGGTACTGCAAATGAACTCAGTAAAAGAGCTGATTGCTCAGATGACACTGGAAGAAAAAGCATCCCTGCTCTCCGGAGCTGATTTCTGGCACACCAGAAGCATTCCCCGTCTCGGGATTGAAGGCATCATGGTTTCCGACGGACCTCACGGACTGCGCAAACAGGATCAGTCTGCCGACCATCTGGGCATCAACGACAGCATCAAGGCCGTCTGTTTTCCTGCAGCATGTGCCAGCACAGCCAGTTTTGACCGCAGTCTGGTACATCGCCTGGGTGAAGCCATCGGCGATGAATGCCAGCATGAAGAGGTAGCCATCAATCTCGGTCCCGCCATTAACATCAAGCGTTCTCCTCTTTGCGGCCGGAATTTTGAGTATATGAGTGAAGACCCATACCTGGCAGGTGAAATGGCTGTCGACCTGATCAAAGGTGTTCAGAGCAAACACATCGGCGTCAGCGTCAAGCACTTTGCTGCAAATGATCAGGAACACCGCCGCATGTCTTCCGACAGCGTCGTGGATGAACGCACGCTGCGTGAAATTTATCTGCCTGCATTTGAAGCCTCTGCCAGACGCGGAAAAGCATGGACTTTCATGTGTTCCTACAACAAGCTGAACGGAACCTATGCATCTGAGCACAAATGGCTTCTGACCGACCTGCTGCGCGGCGAATGGGGATTTGACGGTTATGTTATGAGTGACTGGGGTGCCGTCTCCAAACGCCCCTGCGGTGTTGAAGCCGGCCTGGATCTCGAAATGCCCGGCTCCAACGGCATCAACGATGCTGAGGTTGTCAGAGCAGTCCGGGAGGGACGCCTCGACGAAAAATATGTAGATCTGTGCGTTGAACACATTCTGAACGTCCATGAACGCTACCTGAAGAATCGAAAGCCTGATACCCCGTGGGATAAGGAAGCAGACCATGAACTGGCCGGTCGTCTCGCTGCAGACTGTCTGGTTCTGCTCAAGAACGAAGACAGCATCCTTCCCCTTGCAGACAGTGATAAAGTCGCCGTTATCGGCGAGTTTGCCGTGAAGCCGAGGTATCAGGGCGGCGGCAGCTCTCATATCAACAGTTTCAAAGTCACCAGCCTGATGGATGCACTCAAGGACAAAGCCAATGTCACCTATGCACAGGGCTATCGCATTGAGAGCACAGATGAGGATGAGGCTCTGACGGCCGAGGCCATCAAGGCGGCAGCGGCTGCCGACAAGGTCGTAATCGTCGCCGGTCTGCCGGACAGTTTTGAATCCGAGGGATATGACCGCTCGCATATGCAGATGCCTGCCAATCAGAATCTGCTGATTGAAAAGCTGGCTGCCGTCAACCCGAATCTGATCGTACTGCTTTATAACGGTTCTCCCGTTGAGATGCCCTGGAACGGCCTTGTCAAAGGCCTGATTGAAGGTTATCTGGCCGGACAGAATGTCGGTACTGCCAACCGTTGTGTCCTGTACGGCGAAGTCAATCCCAGCGGTCGTCTTCCGGAAACCATGCCGCTGCGCCTTGAGGATACTCCCTGTTATCTCAGCTACGGCGGTGAAGGAAATACTGCAGTATACAATGAAGGCATTTTTGTCGGCTACCGCTACTATGACAGAAAAAAAGCAGAGGTACTCTATCCGTTCGGATACGGTCTCAGCTATACCACCTTCAGTTACAGCAATCTTGTTCTGAGTGCCGAACACATTCTGGATACGGATACTCTGACTGTATGCGTGGATGTCACCAATACCGGAAAACGAACCGGCAAGGAAGTGATCCAGCTGTACATCAGCGATCCGGAAAGCAGTGTTTTCCGTCCAGTACGTGAGCTGAAAGGGTTCGAAAAGATCGAACTGAATCCCGGCGAAACGAAGACCGTCTCATTCACTCTGGACAAACGTTCCTTTGCCTACTGGTCCACGGACATTCATGACTGGTATGTGGAATCTGGGAAATTTGAGATTCAGATTGGACGCAGCAGCCGTGACATTGTCCTGACAGCCTGCGTCGAAGTGACCGGTACCAGAGAAATCCCGGTCACCTTCACTGAGGATTCCATTGTCATGGATATCATGGCCAATCCAAAGGCTGCTGCCATCCTGCAGAGCTCCATGAAAGACACTCTCTCCATCTTCGCTCCGAAGGAGGACGACGGTTCAGCCGCGCAGGCAGCGGTTTCAAACGAAATGAGTCTGGCCATGATGCGTTACATGCCGCTGCGCGGGATGATCAGCTTTGGCGGAGTCACCCATGAGCAGCTGAAAGCGATGCTGGATGCCATGAACGCCTGACCGCAATTTGTTGTTTCAACTGCTAAAGCAAGGCTGCGGAAGCCGAACCCGTATTTCGACTCCCGCGGCCTTTTTCCTGCTCCTCCGGAAAAATCCAGGCCCGTTTTCCCCGCCTGACCGAACCGGTGGCTGATACACGGCAGCATTTCCCGGCCGCCTCAACCGGAGAATCAGCCTTTGCTGAGATAAACCCGATATATGAAAAAACAGCGCCCGCAGAGATTTCAGGCCTCTGCGGGCGCTGTTTACTTCTTCTCTTTCCCTGTCCGGAGCCTGTTTTCCGTTTCCGGTCTGCCCGGCCGGCAGCCATAGTGCAGGCATATACCGTTCTTTATTCAGTCGGCATAAAGCAGATAGGCACTGCGTGTTTTTCTGAATGCTTCCAGCCCGTCCTCCCATGTTGCACGAATTTCCTGTGCGGTATGTCCTTCTTCGATCATTCTGCGGACTTTATCCGTCCCGCAGAGTTTATCAAGCCAGTATCTTCCCTGCCCATCTTTTTTTCCAAAGAAGGAAACCTCAGGATACTCCTTTTGCACCGCATGGTACGCATCAATCAGATACTCCAGCTGAATTCCTTCCTGCCAGATCTCCTCTACCGGTTTCTGCCTGAGATCCCGGCCGTAGCAAACCTCTCCTTTCATCGGCGGATTATTTGCTCCGGGCATACTCTCCGGGATAAAAGAAAATGAATACGCCTCATTCCCTTCCAGAAGCGGACTTCCATACACTTCAAAAGGCATCAGTGTTCCTCGTCCCACAGATACAGAGGTGTTTTCAAACAGACAGACTGATGGATACAGATAGATTGCCCGCATATCCTTCAGGTTCGGAGAAGGCGGACATACCAGGTCTGATCTGGTCTGATGTGTATAGTTGAGGCATGGAATAACCGTCAGGTCGCAGGCATCCTTTCCTGATCTGAGCCATCCCTCGCCATTGATCATCCGTGCCAGTTCTCCCAGTGTCATCCCATATGCCATGGGAATCGGATACTTTCCTATCCCTGATGCAAACGGTTCTTCCAGGATGGGTCCGTCCAGACAGAATCCATTGGGATTAGGCCGGTCCAGCAGAATCACCTTTTTTCCGCAGCCTGCACAGGCATCCATCAGATAGGACATCGACAGCCAGTAGGTATAGAATCTGACACCAACATCCTGAATATCAATCAGCAGGACATCAAAAGCGTTCATATCTTCCTCACTGGGATATTGGGTATTGCCTGAATACAGGGAAAGCAGCGGAACTCCGGTCTTCTCATCGATCGAATCATTTACCCTGCTTCCGGCATCCGCCATGTTTCTGAATCCATGCTCAGGACAGAACACAGCGCTGACCTGCACTCCTCTTAAAATCAGTTCATCCAGAATATGCGCGCCATAGACCACATCCTCCCCTTCGGCATTTTTCCCAAAGGGAATCAGCGTCATATCTATTCCATTTTCCGGCTCCACGGCATTCAATATCCGGTTTCCCACAATTCCCGACTGATTTGAAAAAAGAGCCACTCTTTTCCCTTCCAGCGCTGGCAGATACACATCGAACTGCTCATCGCCAAGGATAATCTTTTCCTGTGCCGCTGTGCTCGTCCACAGCATGAAAATCATCACCCCTGCAATAAAGAATAGTCTGCCAAGTCTTTTCATTTTTCCCTCCATAATTCCGGCAGTCAGCAGCATTGCTTTTCCTGATCTGATTATAATGTCCCGCACTTTCCTCTCAAGGTTCATCATCCGGCGGCAGACGGGTGCGGTCTTTTCCGTGCATCAGTCCTCCGGCGTTCGCTTTATCCAGGTTCCACTTTTTTGCATACATTATCTGTCATTTTTCGAAATTCTGCAGAATACTGGAAATAAATGCCGTCTTTCCTTTTCATTTTCCGGACAGGATTCATGCAGGACTTCTCTTTGTCTGTTCAGTGTAAACGTCAACAGACCAGCCGTCAAGCCGGACAATGTTTTTGTCTGAAACCAGTCCGGCATCTGTCCGCTGTTTCCCCCATTTTGCCAGCCTCAGGCCGTCTGAGCATCTCTCTGTCAGCTATACGGAAATATGTATGTGCCTTCTCCGTAACCGGTGAACAGTGGATTTTCAGCTTTTTTGCCCGTAAACATGTACCCGTCCGGCAAAGTATGCTATAATTCGAACATTCCGCTCTGAAAGAGGCCTTTTTCTGATACAGTATATCAGAAAAACAGGCACGAGTGGACCCGCTCTTTCAACACATAATTCAGTATTGTCAGACACTCTCAGATGAGAAAGCATCAATCTTCCATCTTTTTTTGAAAGGACAGACGTCATGGCAAAAGTCATTCAGCTCGGATTTCTCGGCTGCGGAAACATCGGCGGAGGAGTTTACCACCTTCTGACCGAAATGCACGATGAAATTCTGAAACGTGAACACATCGATATTCGCATTAAAAGTGCTCTGGTCAAAAGCATCGCGGAAGCCCGTTCCGACGTTCCCAGGGATATCATGACCGAACATGCTGAGGATGTTCTCCGCGACCCGGATATTGATATTATCTGTGAATTCATGGGTGGAGAACAGCCTGCCGCATCTTTCATGCAGAAAGCTCTTGAAAACGGAAAAACCGTTATCACCGCCAACAAAATGGCCCTGGCACTGAACTGGCATAAACTGCAGGCTGCTGCCGTTGAGCACCATGCCGGGCTATATTATGAAGCCAGTGTCGGGGGCGTTATCCCGGTCATCCGCTCCCTGACCGTCTCGCTCAATGCCGACGAAATTGACCAGGTCATGGGAATCGTCAACGGAACCACCAATTATATTCTGACGCAGATGAGCCAGCAGGGACGTCCGTATGCAGATGTTCTGGCTGAAGCACAGCGGCTCGGTCTTGCCGAACCGAACCCCACTGCAGATGTAGAGGGATTTGATGCGGCTTACAAGCTTTCCATTCTCTCCTCTATCGCTTTTCATACCCGGGTCACGTACGAAAAGATCCATCGCGAAGGAATCACCTGTGTTTCTCCTGACGATATTGCCTTCGGACGTGAAATGGGCTATACGCTGAAGCTCCTGGCTATCGGAAAACGAAACGGCGATTCCATTGAGGTCAGAGTACATCCGACCTTCCTTCCAAGCAACCACCCGCTTGCCCGGGTTGACGGTTCCCTGAATGCCATCTATATTCATGGCAGATACTGTCAGGACATCATGCTCCAGGGAAGAGGCGCCGGTGACAAGCCGACCTCCAGCGCTATCTGCGGAGATATTCTCTATGCTGCACGGCATCTGGACACTCCGATTGTTCCCTCTTTTGCCAACACGGCCGAAACAGATCCGGCAATCAATTTTACCAACAACTGGACCTGCCGCTATTTCGTACGTCTGGACGCGGCAGATACCCCCGGTGTCCTCGGCAGTGTTGCCGGAGCATTCTCAGGGAAATCCATTTCCATTGCCTCACTCCTTCAGCGGCCTTCCAGTAACGGACGTGCCACGATCATCCTCATCACACACGAGGCAAGCGAACAGTCCGTACAGGAAGCCATCTCCTCCCTTAACACTGATCTGGTGAAAGTGGAGAGCATGATCCGCGTGGAAAACTGACAGACTTCCCGGGGCACCTTTATTCCATACAAAATCTGTACGGTTTTCCCGGATAATCCTGACCGATATAAATTTCCAACTGGCAGTACGAATCCCCGTGCTGCCTGTTTTTTTCTGTCTATCAGATCATGCACATCCGTCAGAGCATGCTGTTCCGAGCGGAAGATTTCCCGCTTTCCGATCCGGCCGTCCGTTCACCGGACGACCGTCTCTCCCCTGCCGCACTGGTCAGACAGATCCACTCAGCCGGCAGGACTTCTCTTCATTTTTTTGCCTCTTTTTCCGGCTTTGCATGGAACTGATTCATATATGTCTGAATCATGTCCTCTCTTCCGCGGAAACGAAGTCCCCTGTGACAGAGTTTTCGGGATACATCATAGATCACTGCGAACAGCGGCACTCCGACAATCATACCGGTTATCCCCCAGATTCCGCCAAATAGTATAATGGCAAACGTAACCCAGAGACCGGAAAGACCGGTGGTATTTCCGAGAATTCTGGGCCCGATAACGTTCCCGTCAAGCTGCTGCAAAATAATAATGAAAATAAGAAACATCAGACTGTAGAGAGGCTTTTCGAGGAAAAGAATCAGAAGACACGGCACTGCCCCGATAAACGGTCCAAAGAACGGGATAATGTTGGTAATTCCAACAACCACCGCAATCAGCGGAGCAGAACTGAATCTCATAATCACACAGCCCGCAAAACAGATAATTCCGATAATCGCAGAGTCAAGAAGCTTGCCCATAAAAAAGCCGTTGAACATCTCATCCGCATAGAGAACCTCATGTTCAATCCGATCCGCCCATACCGTCGGGAAAATACTTCTCAGAATCAGACGCGCCTGCGCCGCAATGCGCTTTCTGGTGGCCAGCAGATAAACCGTGATAACGATCGCCAGCGTCAGATTACTCAGGATGCGCAGGAAAACGGAAACATAGGTCGCCGTTCCGGAGATCAGTTTCTGAGCAAAAGGCATCAGTCCCGTGTCTCTGAATGCCTGAATACGACGGATGATCTCTCCGGTAATGCTCGTCCAGGCTTTCTGCAAATCCTCATCGATGGCGACCAGTTCCTCGATCTGCCGGTTCAGTTCTCTCAGCTGTCCCGGCAGGGAATTGACGATGGCAACAATGCTGTTAAATACATGCGGAATGACAATGGCTATGAGCAGAACAACGATCGTAATAAAGAAAACAAGGGAAAGAAGAATAGACAGACCTGAACACAGCCGCTTTTGTTTTTCTCCCAGCACATGATGCAGCACGTTTTCTATTTTCCCGCACAGCGGCGCAAGAATATAGGCAATTACTGCCCCGTATACAAACGGCTCCAGAATCCACAGTGCTGCCTTTACTGTACCCATGATTGCATCCAGACGGAAAAGTGCAAAGCCCATCAGAAGCGTTATTCCGAGAACTGCCAGAGCAGTTATGCCTGCTTTCACATAACGCCTGTTTTCATCTTTTCTCATTTTTTTAATCCTACCTTTCAGTTTTCCACTGATACATTCCATCAGAACATCATCTGTATCTGTTCCGAATCTCTGCTGACCTTAATTCTAGCCGTACTGACCACCTCAGGTTCACTGCCTGACAAATGCTTGCCCCGCAGATACTGGGCGCTGTTCAGTGCGGACCTGACCAGATTGAGCACGTAGATATTGTCAAAACGGCTGTAGATTGATTCGCCGCTC
Source organism: uncultured Eubacteriales bacterium (assembly GCA_902767305.1). Lineage (GTDB taxonomy): Bacteria > Bacillota > Clostridia > Christensenellales > Aristaeellaceae > Ventricola. The sequence continues at coordinate 704 of CACXHF010000303.1, read as the reverse complement.
AGTCCGGTAAAACAGATCATCTGCGTATTGTTCTTTTTTGCCACTTCCATCAGCGGAATCAGCAGATGCGCCGCATTGGTCTGTGCAAACGGATTATCCATCAACAGCACTTTTCCCTCATTCCGGTCAGCAAAAATATCCGTTTCCTCCCATCTCATGTAATACAGGAGGCTGGACAGAATGACAAACGCCGACAGAAATCCTTCACCGCCGGAGTTCCTTGCCACCTCACTCCAGGTAATCTGCAGTTCACGCTGAGCTTCAATTTTATACAGCTGAATCCGCACGTTGCCGATACCGACAACCGTGTCATACAGTTCTTTTGTCGTCATCCGTTTCCCGACAAAATCATGAACAGCTTCCCCTTTTTCAAGCAGCTCTATGCCCTTCTTTGTCAGTCCATCCACCAGATCCTCGATTCGCCGTTGATAGAGCCCGGCATTTTCCTCCCAGTCCGGCAGCGCGATTTTCAGCATTTTCAACGGCTTCCCGCGAATATTGATGGTGGAATTCCGATCAATTCGGCCCATCTGCAGATGAATTTCATTTGTGTATTCCTTCAGAACCGCAATGACATGTGCCCGTTCTTTCTCCACCACAGCGATATCCACCAGCAGCTTGGCCATCAGATCCCGATACGACTGCAAAACCATTTCAAGCTGACGCAGCATCTGGCCGGCATTATCCGTCAGACCCAGGATCGT
>CACXHF010000302.1 GCA_902767305.1 uncultured Eubacteriales bacterium | reverse complement strand
AGATTTTCATCATAAATATCTATATGGGACACATTCACTGAAATCGGAATATTCGTATTATACGTTTCCTTCCAGTTGCGAATCTGCTTCCCTGCCTGTGCCCAGACGAATTTATCTAATTTCAGAATCAGTCCGTTTTTTTCAAACAGCGGGATAAAATCATCCGGTGAAATGATTCCAAACTCCGGATGCGCCCAGCGCACCAGCGCCTCCGCACTGCAGAGCTTCGGCCGGTCTCCGGTAATATCAAATTTCGGCTGATAATAGACAATAATCCGGTTCTCATTGACGGCATCGTGAATATCGTGGATCAGTTTCTCCTCGTAGATAGTCCGCTCATAGAGCCCGCTGTCATAGTAAGAGATATCCCGGGTATAATCCTCACGGATCAGATCACACGCTTTCTTGGCACGATCAAACCAGACCTCCGGTTCACCCATCGAATCTACGTTCTGGTACACGCCAACACGAAGCCGAATATGCTTTGTCTTTGAAAATGAACCCATATCCCTGACCAGATCACGAATAATTTCCTCGTAGGAAGGCTGATGCTTGCAGAAAATGTAGAAATTATCCGAGTCCGTCCGACAGGCAATCGATTCCATCTGGGATTTCATTTTCCGGATGGCATCCGCCAGACGACACAGCACCCGGTTGCCGAACTCCCTGCCGTACAGTTCATTGACAAGATGAAAATGCTCAATATTGATAACCACTGCATCCTGTACGGGATTTTCAAGGTTTCGTTCAATCTGACGGACATATTCAAAGAAAAACTCTCTGTTGTACAGGCCAGTAAGTTCGTCATCCTGTGCCTGCCGGATCAGTGACTGATCCACAGAGAGATCGATAATCCGTTCACAGCGTGCCAGAATAACCTCCTCCTGAAAAGGTTTCCGGACAAAATCTGCCGCTCCTGCACGCAGAGTCTGTGCCTCACAGCCGGATTTTGCCATAATTGCGATGATCGGGATACGTCCGATCCGGTCCATGCTGCGAAACTTTTCAATAAACTCATACGCGTTCATGTCCGGCAGATCAAGATCAAGAATATTCAGCGAATAGGTTGCCCGCGAATACTGTTCTATCGCCTCACCGCCGCCTGATACACAGTCGATTTCATATTCACTGGAGAGGATTTCCCTGAGTTCATCTCTGTTTTCCTGATTGCTGCTGATAATAAGAATCCGTCTTTTAAATCCGACCGAATGTCTGATTACTACGCTCAAAGTACACCTTCCTTTACCTTCTCTGCCTCTCTGAGATTCAGACAGAAGCAAAACTGATTATGCATGAAGCATTGTTTCAAGGGTAAAAATAGATTTATTTCTATATTATCATTATTCTGACAGGCAATGAACAGACAGTGATATTCCAAAAAACTGTCCTGCATCATATGGGTCATTCTATCAGATTTAATATCTCGAATACAACCATTATTTCCCGTCTTATCCATTTTTTCATTCCCTGATAGCGCAGGAATGCGGTTTCATTCTGTGTACATCGTGTCTCCTGTTCTTTTCTGACCTGAATTTTCCTCAGAAATAGAAAAAGAGAGGAACCATTGAAGTTCCTCTCGGGCTTTCCGATGATATCCCCCGCCGGGAGGTTTACTTAGGGGAAAACATGCGTTCCTTTCAGTGCCGTCTGTCCTTTCCCCGGGCTGTATAGTACTCAGCCTTTACTTTGTACATCCGCTCATCCGCAAGTCTGGCCAGCTCCTGCAGCGTAAGGCCTGGATCCCTCTGCGTACCTGCGCTGCCCCAGGAGGCACTCAGTACCCATTCATGTCTTCGTGTCCACTCGCTGAGCAACTGTTTCATTTCATTTTCAACTTTCAGAAACTGCTCCTCAGCTAAAAACAACAGTCCCACAAATTCATCCCCGCCCGTCCGGTAAACCGAACCATACTTTCCGAAAGACTGCTTCATACAATCCGCCATGCTTCGAATCATTTCGTCGCCTGCTTCATGACCATGTGTATCATTGACCTCTTTCAGACCGTTCAGATCAAGCTCCAGATACAGAAGATCTTTCCCGAGCATATTATTGGCGAGTTTTTTCATATCGTTTTCATACGCCCTGCGGTTCAGAAGACCTGTCAGAGAATCCGTATTGGCATTTCTCTGTTCATCATGGAGCATGAACAGCATCTGCCTGACAATCATCGTAATCAGTGCAACAGCCAGAATCAGATAAGCCGCAAGTGTAATCAGGATAACAGGGATATCCCGATTGACAACATCTTTTTTCTGAACGGCAGCTATCACGTAATCGCCCTGTTCTTTCAGATAGCAGTAACTGGCTGCATTGCCTACTGTCACCTGTCTGTTTTCAATCATCGGCAGGTGGAACTGACTTCTGTCAATGCCAATCTCCTGCATTGTTTTTCCGAGATGATGCGAAATTGTTGCACCTACCACCTCATCCGTGGTACAGTCCGCCACAATGATTTCCATCCCCTCATAAGCAGGCAGACCGTTAATCACCTCAGATATTCTGCTTGAACGCAGTTCTTCCAGAAGACGTAAAGGTTCAATACCGACCTGAATCATCTGTGTTCCGGAATCATTCCAGCAGATCGCATACATCATGGCTTTTCCTTCGGCCGTGTTCGGCGTCACATCCTGACACATCGACAGTGTCCGGTCATCCAGCATGGCTTTAAAGTATGCCATCTGCTCACCGGAATCAAAGGAATAACCAAAGTACTTTGGAACAGAACCGGCAACAATCGTTCCCGAATCATCAAAAATATGGATTTCATCAATCGACATCAGCCCCGCAATCCGATCAAGTTCCCCGAGATCATTCTCTAATTCGGGATTCTTTTCAAGGATATAAGCTGTAGCTTTTGCCTTTGAAATATAGTTTTCTTTCAGCTCGTCCGTCAGTATTTCCTTTTTCTTCAGATTGGATTCGAGAATGTTTCCCACCTGATCTGTCAGAACCATTTCTGTCCGGAAAGCCTGTTTTCGATTGTTCCCGTTCATAATCGAGTATTCTATGCTCAGCACCAGTGCAAGTGTCAGAATTATTATTCCTCCAAGAATCACTGTTCGCTTGAGCTCTCGTCTTAGCCGGGTAATATTCATTGGGTTTCATTCCTCCGGGTAATACCTTGAAGTCCAGAAAAAATCCCCCCGTTTAAAATCGGGGAGAACTCTTTCTTTCCTTATACAATACTACTGATTCGTCGTGAATACAAGAGGAAAAAAAGAACCCATTTCAGGCAACCTCTCACATCTGTTCCTGAACAAATCCGGTTTTTTGTGCGGTATTGCTAAAAGCATCGTCAAAAATTGCACTTGTTTTCGCATTTCGTTTGCAGTACAATGCCCAATATAGGAGGAAATAAGACCATTATGGAAGTGACAAAACGGAACACCCTGACCGAAGGCATCATCTGGAAACAGCTCCTCCGGTTTTTCTTTCCCATTATGCTGGGAACTCTGTTTCAGCAACTGTACAATACCGTGGATACTGTTGTCATCGGCCAGTATGCCGGAACAACAGCTCTGGCCTCTGTCGGCGGCTCCGCCTCACAGATCATCAACCTGCTTATCGGCTTTTTTGTCGGTCTTTCATCGGGTGCCACTGTAATTGTCTCGCAGTTCTTCGGTGCTCGAAATACTTCCGGCCTTTACAAGGCCGTTCAGACTGCCATGGCGGTTTCTCTCGCCGCAGGCGCGCTCATGACAGTCCTGGGTATTGTTTTCTCTCCATGGATGCTGAACCTGATGAATACGCCCACAGAAACCATGCAGGGATCCACGCTGTACATGCGGATCATTTTCCTTGCCATGATTCCTTCCATGATATACAACGTAGGATCCGGTGTACTGAGAGCAATCGGTGATTCACGGCGTCCTCTTACCTTTCTGATCATCGCGTGTATAATTAACGTCGTTCTGGACCTGATCTTTGTTGCCGGATTCCGCCTGGGTGTCATGGGCGTTGCAGCAGCAACTGCCATCGCACAGACCGTCTCCGCTGTTCTTATCTGGCGATGCCTCGGCCACGTGGTTGGAAAACGCGGTCTGTCCATTCGTCATATGCGCATAGATCCGGATATTTTAAGTCATACTCTGCAAATCGGTTTTCCGACCGGCCTTCAGTCTGTCATGTATTCCCTGTCCAACATGATCATTACCACGACAATTAACGGATTCGGCACCGCCACAGTCGCTGCCTGGGTATCTCTTGGCAAGGTAGACGGCATGTTCTGGATGATCAACAACGCCTTCGGTGCTTCCGTCATGACTTTTGTCGGACAGAATTATGGCGCGAAGCGGCTGGACCGTGCCGAAAAGAGCATCCTGGTCTGCACCGGGCTTTCCGTTTCAAGTGCTTGGCTGTTCAGCCTTATCTTCTATACATTTGCCTCCACTATTTTCAGTCTTTTCACGAAAGACCCCGAGGTAATGGGCTACGCGCTGCGAATGGTTCACAGCCTGACCCCATGGTATTTTCTTTTCGTTCCGATTGAAATGATCTCCGGCTCTCTCAGAGGGATGGGAGATACCCTGTTTCCAACCGTCCTGACTGCCCTGGGCATCTGTATATTCCGCTCGGCCTGGATGTTTCTGGTCATCCCCCGCTGGCATGAGATTGAAGGAATCACGATCTCCTACCCGATCTCCTGGGTCATTACCGGCATCGCCTTTATCCTGTATTACCTACGCCGTCGCCGCAGGCTCGGATTCTCTTCTCCTCCGTTCAGATTCTGATCTCTTCCCTCAAAAAAAGCCGCCTTCAGGCGGCTTTTTTCATTCCAAAGTCAGGATTTCCCCATTTGTATGTACGCTCAGAACCCCTTTCTCGCGGACAGTCATCACGTTAGCCCCCCAGGTGCGCGCCCGTGAAATTGCTGCCTCATCCGGAACACCTGCTACCAGTACATACCGCGGGCGTACTGCCTCAAGAAGTGCGGGGGTTAGTCCGGTACCACCGCTGCCCGCTACCAGAACATCGGCCATCAGCTCTTTGCCCAGTCTGGTCAGATCCGAAGCACCACCTGAATGAATTGTTCCAAGGAGAAGCACCCGGGTTTTGCCGTAATCGATGCGCATTGTCAGTCCGTCGTCCATACTGTCGGAATGATAAGTCGTAACCGGGCCCAGAACAGAAACGGTAGACCTGCCCAGCTGGAATCCCAGGCCTCTCCTGGCTGCCAGGCGTTCGAGTCCGCTCAAAGCTGCTGCACTGTCCAGCATAGCATTGAATGCTTTTCCTTTTACCTGGGAATCCTGATAAATAAGATACTTCGGCTTGTATCGCGTCAGCAGCGTTTTCATTCCACTGATATTCGTATCATCCGAACTGAGCGCGGCAAGCGCATTGATATGCCGGACACCACCGAGAAGCATCTGTGCGGAAATCCAGTTTCCGGACCCGCTTCCGGCATCCGCCACAAGCACAAATCCATCACTCACAACAAAAACGCATTCCCCATCCCCGGCATGCAAAAGCTTGACCGTAAGTCCATCCGCCTTAACTCCCAAATTATAATGGAAGACCGGTAAATGAGAAAACAGATTTTCCACTGTTTTTCCCATGGAAGAAAAGTCCAGATGAAATCCGTTCATATCCGGAGCGTGAACATTGGAAAAGGAAATAATCGGCTCGCCGGTCCGTTCATCATTGGTAATAATTCCGGTCATGCATGCCAGGACAAAAAGGAGTGCTGCAAGACCCAGGAGAACCAGAATGCGTGTGAGGCATCCTGAAAGACATCCTCCCCTCCGTCTCTCGATCGTCGAATGTTTTCCGCGTCCCATACTCTCTCTCCTGTCCGGAATAATCCTCTTGTTTCAGTTCTGTCCGGGAATGACGTCTTCTCATCCGGGATCTGTTTGCCGACCCGGTATTTTCTGAATCAGAAGTAATCTGAAAAATAGGGCTGATCGATTGGCAGAATATCTTCAAGAATGCGGACTGCTTCATCGTCTGCCTCAAGACGTTCAATTCTGCGCAGATATGATGGCCGACGGTAACCGAAAAACATGGTTGTCAGTGTCTGAATGTTGCAGCGTACCGTACGTCCCCGGGTTCCGCCCCGCTCGATGATCGTTTCCCCGTTTCCGTCCCATCGGAGGGTAAAATCCCCGTTATTGCATTCCATGACAGGATCCTCGATGATAAAATGCAGATCATCATAGATGGAAATGATATCAAAGGGAAACTTCTCAATAAACGCCTCAAAATCAACAATCCGGGCCATCATATACGGTTTTATCTCCTCCTGGATTTCGCTGTCCTCAAGGAGAAACGCCATGGGTTCATTGGTATAGTTTTTTCCCACGACTTTTTCAATCATGGAAAAATGGGCAGTAATGTAATTCCACAGGCCATGGCATGCTTCCTCATTAATGTAGACAAATTCCTTGATCCGGAACACATCATTGGAGATGTAATAGACCAGATAGCCAGTCGGTTCCTCGTTCAGGTTGTAATACACCGCTACCAGAACGTCATCCGCCTCCCAGCGCCAGTATTCCTCCCACTCCAGTGAATTCCGTTTCAATGCCCCATGCCGCTTTGCTGTAAACTTGTCATGAACAGTCCGAATATCCTCACTGTCTATGGACACCCGCTCCACCATACCCTCCGTCCTTCGGCGTTTGGGAAGCTGTGTATCCTTGATAGTATAGGTCATGATATCCGTTACGATCTCCCAGCCTTTTTTCCGGTAGTATGGAATAAAATACGGATAGAGCATGGAAATACTCTGATGATTCTCCCGCATATTCTGCAGCGCTTCCTTGATCAGCCGGCTCATAAGACCGTGCTGGGAATACTCCGGATAGGTTGCCACGCCAGTGACGCCGCCCATTTTGTACATCTGTCCGTAGATGTTCACCTGCATGGGATAGATGCTGATCTGAGAAGCCAGCTTTTCTCCGTCAAAAAATCCGAAGGATTCCGTTTTCTTAAGCACCGGCTTCTTGGACTTTTCAATATCCTTCTGATCCCAGCCGATTGCCGCCAGTTCGCTGTCCGTTACCTGAAATGCATAGCGGAGGAGTGCATTGTACTGCGCCGTATCATCCGTTGTCAGACGGCGCATCTTCAGCCTGTCCTCAAGTTTTTCGCGTTTTCCTGTCATATCCATTCCTCAGGAGAAATATCCGGAAATCACCGCCTCGCTCCGGCAAAACCCCGCTCCCGTCTGCGGGATCCTACACGGAGGAAGGCAGGCACTTCTGATTTTCCCTTCTTTCTTTTTCTCTGTTCCCGCTTATTTACAGAATCAATATCAGATTCCGCTGACGCTGTGCTCCATTTTCGGCTCACAGACATATTCCGGAAAATACTGAGAAAATTCCGTCGCCAGGGTCTGTCGGAGAGAGTCCATGGAGATGGTACTCCCAAAGGGTACCACACAGTCAAACAGGACCCGGGATTTCGGCTGTCCCGGAATGATCCGGAGATCATGAATATCCAGTTCTATTCCCAGCGCCTTTGACATCTCATTCAGGAAGCTCTTCATCCTCGGAATCCGTTCATCTTCCATCACAACCGGGTCGCAATGCAGAACCATCTGAATTCCGGTCTCATCCATAACCTTCTTTTCGATACTGTCCGCAATTTCATGCATCCTAAGGGCAGTAAGGTCTGCCGGCAGTTCCACATGCGCGCTGGCGTACTCCCTGTCAGGCCCGTAGTTATGGACCATCAGGTCATGCATGCCAAGAACCGGAGGTGTCGTGAGGATCAAACTACGGATGCTTTCCACTGTTTCCTTTGAAGGAGATGTCCCCAGAAGCGGTCTGATCTGATCCTGTACCAGTTGAAAGCCGCTGTACAGAATGTAGAGCGACATGCATAGGCCGACCCACCCGTCAGCCGGAATATGAAAAGTCGTTTCAACAGCTGCCGCCGCCAGTATTCCGCCGGTCATCAGCATATCATTGCGCGAATCAATCGCCGCTGCCTTCATGGTTCCGGAATGAATCTGCTTTCCGGCTATACTGAAGATCATATAAAGTACACCCTTAAAGGCAATGGACAGCAGCATCAGCAACAGCATGAAACCGCTGGCCTCAATCAGGGATGGACTCATGCACTTTCTCACACTGGAGATTAACAGATTGATCCCGATTGACATAACCATGAGTGCTATGCTGAGACCGGAAAAATATTCCATGCGTCCATGTCCGTACGGGTGTTCTGCATCCGCAGGACGGGCAGCAATATGAAATCCACAGAGGGTAATGATTCCAGATGCAGCATCTGACAGGTTATTAACTGCATCACCCATAATCGCAATGGAGCCGCTGAGTCCTCCAACCACTCCCTTGATCACCACTAACAGAATATTGATCAGAACCGCAGTCAGGGAAACCCGCATTCCTGTTCGTTCACGCTGTTCTTTTCCGTTTTCATTCTCTGCCATAAGTATCCGTTTCCTCCCCAGAAATCCATCGCAGTTCTGTTACTGGTTTTCATCCTCCCCGCCGGATGGTTCACCTTCAGGACATGTGATTTCGACCATGCTTTCAATCATATGATGCAGTGTATCTGCAATATGTGTTCCTGCTGCACGGTAATAAACCTCTTTCCCCTTTCTGCGGGATGTAATCAGACCGCTTGCCTTCAGCCTCGACAGATGATGGGAAACTGCCGGTGCAGTCATCTCCATCATTGCAGAAAGATTTGTTACGCATTCCTCGCAGTGACACAGCAGCCAGAAGATCCGAATCCGGCTGCTGTCACTGACTTCCTTAAAAACATTCGCCACAATTTCCAGTTCTTCACAGACCGGAATTGTATCCAGAAGCCTGTTCAGATTCTTATTATGCTGATGCGGCATTATTATCCCGGGCATTTTCCATCTCCATATCTATGTGTTCAACTGCCGGCATTTCCGGCTGTTTTTTGCCGTCTTCTTATTATCTCACAGCTGTCTTTTTTTTGCAAATCCCTTGACAATTGATTCCAGATACTGTATAGTTGCCTCATCAATTAAACAAACGTTTAATTGATTGATCGACACAGAGATTTCTAAAGGAGGAATCTTCATGAAAAAGACCTATAAGATCGATGTAGACTGTGCCAACTGTGCCAATAAAATGGAAGAAGCTGCACGCAGAACCTCCGGTGTCAAAAACGCTACCGTCAATTTCATGACACTCAAAATGATCGTAGAATTCGAAGAAGGAGCAGTTCCTTCCACGGTCATGCCGGTTGTCCTTCAAAATTGCAAAAAAATAGAAAGTGAGTGCGAGATTTTCTTCTGATTTTCGCACCGAGGCATTTAAATGAATAAAAAACAGAGGATAACACTCATTCGCATTCTTGCCTCTGCAGCCCTGCTCCTCGTTTTTCTGCTTCTGCGCCCCGGACAGCCTCTGGCTTTTTTCCTTTACCTGATTCCCTATCTGATTATCGGATATGATGTTCTGATCAAAGCTTTCCGTGGAATTATTCACGGGCAGGTCATGGATGAAAATTTTCTCATGGCAGTAGCAACTGTTGGAGCTTTTGTCCTGGCACTGACCAGAACCGGCGACTATCTGGAAGCTGTTGCCGTCATGCTGTTTTATCAGATTGGTGAACTGTTTCAGAGCATTGCCGTCGGGCGCAGCCGGCGGAGCATCGCCAGCCTCATGGACATCCGTCCCGATGAGGCGTTCATCGAGCGGGACGGAGCCTTTGTCTCCGTCGATCCGGACGAAGTCGAAATCGGAACCGTCATTTCCATCCGTCCCGGCGAGAAAATCCCCATTGACGGAATCATCACGGAAGGGCGTTCTGCCATTGATACTGCCGCCCTGACAGGTGAAAGCGTTCCACGGGACGTGCATGAAGGGGATGCCGTTCTTTCCGGCTCCATCAACCTCTCCGGCCTCCTCCACGTCCGGACTACCCATGAATTCGGTGAGTCCACTGCCAGCAAAATTCTGGACCTTGTGGAAAACGCGTCCTCAAGCAAGGCACCTTCGGAAAACTTCATTGCCAAGTTTGCCCAGGTTTATACTCCGATCGTCTGTATCAGTGCACTGCTTCTGGCCTTTGCGCCCCCACTGATTAATCGCCTGATCGGACTGCCTGCAGGCTACAGCAAATGGATCTATCGTGCTCTGACTTTCCTTGTCATCTCCTGCCCGTGTGCCCTTGTCATCTCCATTCCTCTCACTTTCTTTGCAGGTCTGGGCGGTGCCAGCCGTGCCGGCATCCTGATCAAGGGCAGCAACTACGTGGAAACCCTTTCCAAAGTCCGTACCGTCGTCATGGATAAGACCGGTACGCTGACCCGCGGTGTTTTTGAAGTGACAGACGTTCTGAATGCCCGCTGTCCCCGGGAAGATCTCCTTGAAATTACCGCCCTTGCGGAAAGTGCTTCCACTCATCCCATCTCTCAGTCCATTCAGCGGGCAAACTGCAGAAAGACGGACCTGTCACGTGTTTCCGATATCCAGGAAATCAGCGGCCATGGAGTAACAGCAACCGTGGACGGGAAGGCCGTCGCTGCTGGAAACGACCGTCTTATGAGTCGTCTCGGCATCCCGACACAAACCTGTACAAAAGCCGGTACGATCGTCCATACGGCCATCGAAAACCAGTACACCGGTTCCATCCTGATTTCCGATCAACTGAAAGAAACTTCTGCTCAGGCCATTTCAGAACTGAAGCAGTCCGGCATCAGCAGAGTAATCATGCTGACCGGTGATACAAAAGAAGCCGCCGAATCCGTTGCCTCGCAGCTTTCCATCTCCGACATCCGCAGTGAACTTCTTCCTCAGGACAAAGTCAGCTGTGTCGAGTCTTTCCTCAAAGAAAAGCCGGCCGGTTCAACCCTGGCTTTTGTCGGCGACGGCATCAACGACGCACCGGTTCTCTCCCGTGCAGACGTCGGCATAGCGATGGGCGCTCTCGGTTCGGATGCAGCTATTGAAGCGGCAGACGTTGTAATTATGGACGATAACCCCGTGAAAATCGCCAAAGCCGTCCGCATTGCCCAGAAATGCATGCGCATTGTTTATGAAAATATCATCTTTGCTATCGGGGTAAAGATCTGCTGTCTTCTGCTCAGCGCCGTCGGACTGGGCAACATGTGGCTCGCCGTATTTGCCGATGTGGGTGTAATGGTTCTGGCCGTACTGAATGCCATCCGTGCCCTGATGGTCAAAAATTGCTGAGCGTTCCAGAAAGCAGCCCTCGCAGACGATATAAGGGACTCCGGAAAACCGGAGTCCCTTTTCTGACTGGTCTTTTCTGAGATTACAGAACGCTGGCATATGCTTCCTTTGCGCCTTTTTCGCGGATCATGTGGAGATTGCTGACAACAGCCGCCTCGAGACCCTTGACTTCCGTCAGATCCTGATCCCACATCTGCGTATTGGTAAGCACGGCATGGACCAGTTCCTCAATGCTGTCCGCGCGATGAGCATAGAAGAACTCCAGCGCCCAACGGTCATCCGACACGACATATTCGTTTCCCTTCGGACGACGGCAGACAAGGCCGCGATCCTCAAGTGCCACGATATCATTGGAATAGAAAGCAATGTACGCTGCCAGGCTCATGGTAAGGCACGGCGGCAGTGTTCCGTTCATCTCCACATACTCGAGGAAAGAAGGCATGTTGCGGGCTTTCCACTTGGAAGTGGAGTTGAGTGATATACTCATCAGTTCATGGTTGACGAACGGGTTATTGAAGCGGTCCTGAACAGCCTCTGCGAACGCATTCAGATCGTTCTTGTCCAGCGGCAGTGTCGGAATCACTTCTTCATAGAGCATCTTGTTCATGAAGCTGCGGACAGTGTCATCATGCATACAGTCACGGACAATGTCAAAGCCGGCCAGATAGGCGCCCAGTACAAAACCGGTATGCGCACCATTCAGGATACGGACCTTACGCTTCTTGTAAGGCGTAACATCCGGGACAACCATGACCGGTACGCCAGCCTTCTTGAACGGCAGCCGGTCTTCAAGTCCCTCCGGTCCTTCAATGACCCATACACCGAAAACCTCGCCCACGTCCGTCAGCGGATCATCATAGCCGTTTGCCTCAGCCAGCGCCGCTACTTCCTTGGGATCACGGATGCGGCCGGGAACAATACGGTCAACCAGTGTGGAGCAGAAAATGTTCTTTTCATTGACCCAGGCCTTGAACTCCGTCTCGAGCTTCCAATCTTCAATATACTGGTTCACGCAGCGCAGCAGTTCCTTGCCGTTGTTGTCAATCAACTCACAGGAGAGAATTACAACACCGTCCAGGCCTGCCTTGAAACGTTCATAGAGAACACGGGTCAGTTTAGCCGGAAAACTCGTGGGCGGTACCTGATCAAAGGTGCTCTCGTTATCATGGACAATGCCGGCCTCTGTCGTATTGGATACAATGATTTCAAGATCCTTGCTTCTGGCCAGTTCAAGCACACTGTCCCAGCTCTCATACGGATTGAGGCAGCGGCTGACACAGGAGATAACACGCTTGTCGTCGATCTTCTTTCCCTTTTCGCTGCCGCGAAGATAAAGCGTATACAGGCCTTCCTGTTTGTTGATCAGCTCCGTCAGACCCATGGCAATGGGCTGTACCAGGACGACTTTCCCGTTAAATCCGGCTTTTTCATTGGCAATATCAATGAAATCATCTACGAAAGCACGGAGAAAATTTCCTTCACCAAACTGCATGACTTTTTCAGGAGCAGATTTAAGCACATAGCCCTTATAACCGGAAGCTTCGAGTACGCTGTAATTCAACTGATCCATTGGAAAGCACCCTCCTTTATTCAATACATCCCACTGCTATTTTACAATGCGATGATCAATATTTACCCAATACGAAGTATACCTTTCGTCCGCAGACGTGTCAATAAGCAACTGAAAAAAACACTTGCCATGCTCGTTCCATCCTGTTTCACTCATCTGCCATATTTCCCTCAGGCGTTCCATTTCAGCCTCATATGAAAGAATGCAGTCATCCTGTTTCAGGAATTGTTAAGAAAACAGTCGATGCAGCGCTTCGAATCTGTTTTTTGTATCGCTATCAATCTCATGACCTGCAATACCGGTATAATTCTTCGATTTGATTTATGATCTCAGCAAACTCATTCCGAATATCCTTCGCTGAAAATAATTGAACGACGATGAAAGTCCGGCAAAGACGGCGATTAATTCCGGTCTCGGGTTTCATCCTTCCCCTGTGTGTTTGCTTCAAGTGCAGTCGTTTTTTTATCCCGATATGACTCCGAAAAACAGGCATAAACCTGTCGGCGGCGTCTTTTCGTAAACGATGCATGCCCTGGAGCACTTCCAAATCAAAACAATACTCATATTCTCACAAAAGCGGCATGAATATACTGAGGAATAAAACCATGCCAATGCCCGGTTTTATTCCTCAGTTCATATTTGCAATACTGCCATGTTCATTGCAGGACTGTACGCTCACGAAAATATCCGCTTTCAATGATGAAATATACCCGTTTCTGATAAAACTGTTTTACATGAGCTGTGATTCGGGCATTCTCATTTATGATAAAGATTATTATGCTCGTAAACCGGGTCCGATGTCAGGTTCATCTCAAGCCGCATAAAGACGCCCTCATCCACCGATGAAAGGATGACAGAGGTATGTACCTCGCAACCGCTCAGACTGGTCAGACACTGCATCGCTTTCCGGGCATTCTCATCGGTCGCCGCACTCATGGAAAGCGCGATCAGCATCTCATCAGTATGCAGCCGGGGATTTCTGCTGTGCAGATATTCTGTTTTCAGCTGCTGAAGCGAACGAATCACATTTCCGTCTATCAGATCGACTGATCCGGGAATATCCGCAAGACGCTTCAGTGCATTGAGGAGCGCAGCAGAGGCCGGACCGAACAGATCCTTGGTCTTTCCAGTCACAATTTCACCATCTGGCAGTTCGATAGCCGCTGCCGGCTTTCCTGTACGGTCTGCCATAAGACGTGCGGCAGGAACCACCGGACGATACTCCGGCTCGATTCCCAGCTGCTGCATGAGAAGGTAGATCTTTCCGATTTCCTGTTCGGATGCAAGTCCCTGGCGCACCAGACAGGACGTCTTGAAATAGCGGCGGATGATTTCCTGCTTGGACGCCTCCCGGCATACTTCATCATCACAGATGGCATCGCCTACCATGTTAACGCCCATATCCGTCGGACTCTTGTACGGACTGCTGCCATAGATTTTCTCAAACACTGCCTGCAGCACCGGAAAAACCTCAATGTCCCGGTTGTAATTGACTGCCTTGGTATTGTATGCCTCCAGATGGAACGGGTCGATCATATTGACGTCATTGAGATCCGCTGTTGCAGCCTCATACGCCAGATTTACCGGATGTTTGAGCGGCAAATTCCAGATCGGAAACGTTTCAAACTTTGCATAGCCTGCCTTGATGCCGCGCTTGTTCTCGTGATACAGTTGGGACAGACAGGTCGCCATTTTTCCGCTTCCAGGTCCCGGTGCTGTAACCACAATCAGTTCACGACTGGTTCGAATGTATTCGTTGCGTCCGTATCCCTCATCGCTGACAACCGTACGGATATCCGAAGGATAATTGTGAATCGGATAATGGCGGTATACCTGAAGTCCCATGCTCTTCATCCGCTTCTCAAAAACCTGTGCACTGGGCTGTTCGGCAAACTGCGTGAGCACAATGCTGCCCACATACAGCCCGAATTCCCGGAAAACATCTACAAGACGGATAACATCCGTTTCATAGGTTATGCCGAGATCACCGCGCCGCTTTTGCTTTTCAATATCCCCGGAATTGATCGCAATGATGATTTCCGCCTGATCCCGCATTTCCATCAGCATCCGCAGCTTGATATCCGGCAGAAAACCAGGCAGAACACGAGCGGCATGATAGTCATCAAACAGTTTCCCGCCAAATTCAAGATATAGTTTTCCGCCGAAGTGCCGGATTCGTTCCCGGATTCGCTCTGATTGCAGACGAATGTATTTCTGAGAATCAAAACCGATGCTTTTCATCCTTCTCCTCCATTGATCCGTTCATTCCTGTTCTACTGCATGGTGAACCCGCCGAACACCCGTAAGTCCGGCGCACAGCCATCAAAAACCATCGATTCCAACCGGGTTACGGCAGGCATCCGCACAAAATTAAGCTGCGAACAGCCGAAAAAGGCAAGATTCCCGATGCTTCCCGTTCCACTGGGAAGAATCACCTGCCGAAGATGATCACACCCGGCAAAAGCACTTTCATCAATACGTTCCGGCCCATATTCGAAAGACAGAAGGGTCAGATTCCGGCATCCCATGAAAGCATTGCTGCCGATAAGCCGCATCCGGCGGCCAATGACAACCTGTTCAATAGCCATATTTCCGAAAAAAGCATTCTGCGCAACAGCCACAATGCTTCGTCCGCACAGTTCATCCGGAATCTCCAGACGTCGCTCCTCCGGTTTCCGCATTCCCATGACCGTCAGCGTTCCGTCTTCATTTTCCGCCAGAACCAGATATTCATCCTGCTTCCAGTCCTCCGAATCAAAGACGATCCCATTCATCTTCGCATACTGTTCTGCACGGGTTCCTTCTGCGCCAAAGAGCTTCAGCTGTCTGCTGCATCCAAAGAATACGCCTCCGCCAAAACTTTCCACACTGGCAGGGACATCTACCCGCACCAGTTTCTGGCATTTCTGAAAGCAGGACGGTCCGAGCATGCTGACACCGGGCTCAATCCGCACTCTGGTAAGTGAGGTGCATCTGGCAAATGCAAGCGTCCCCACTTTCTGCACATTGCCCGGGATCGTCAGACTATGAAGACGACAGCAACCGGCAAAAGCCATCTCACCAATCTGCTGTACCGTCCGTGGAATGATTACCCTCTGCAGATTCTGACAGTTTTCAAATGCACGCTGTCCGATCTGAGAAACCGTCCGTCCACCCGCTTCAAACTCCAGGTTCAGATCATCGATATCACGGTCACTGCAGCCAACTGCCGACAGTGTCCCATCCGGAAGTGTCTCAAAGTGAACCGGTCCGAGACGGATTCGTGCGGCAGGCATCGGCGGATCGATATAGGCCGGTGCCTGCCGCACCGGTCCCGGCGCCTGGCTGACTGCAAAGCTGAATCCATCCTGCAAAACATCCGTTCTGTTGGGATTTCGTCTCAGTCCTGGCACGATACATCCTCCCCCGCTTCAAAATTGTCATAGAATATCTGTTTAATCCGTTCCCCTGCCTGATATGCCGCACTGCGCTTCATTCCACTTTCTCTGAGTGCAGTTACAGCACTTTTAAGATCCATTCCGGAAAGCAGTTTTTCTAAAAGCAGCATCTCTGCAGGACGTCCGGTTTCTGTGGTTCCCGCAGACTCTGTCATTCCCTCCACCTCGTGAAGGTCCAGTACCAGACAATACTCGCCCTTTTCTGCCTTTTCGTTTCCTTTCAGCATTTCAAGAACTTCCTGTGCAGTTCCACGGATTGTTTTCTCGTAATACTTCGTCAGGTCACAGCTGGCACTGATCCGGCATCCGGGCAGCGTTTCACAAACCACCTCAACCAGCTCAATTACACGATGAGGGGACTCGTGCACTACCGCAATCGGGATTCCGGACCTCTGTATTTCTCTCAGCTGCTCCCTCAGTTCACTGCGCTTTCTGGGCAGGAAACCATAGAACGCAAAGGTCCTGGTATCAAACCCCGAGACAGAAAGTGCCGCTGCCATGGCAGTTGGTCCCGGGACTGCAATCACCGGAATTCCTGCTTTCACTGCCTCATCCACCAGAAAGCTTCCCGGATCGGAAATTGCCGGTGTTCCGGCGTCTGTTACCAGAGCACAGTCTATTCCTTCCTCCAGCATGCGTTCCACAATAGGCTGCGCCTTCTCTTCCTCGTTGTGACGATGATTGGAAATACAGGGGGTACGAATCTGGAAATGACTGAGAAGTGCCTTTGTCACACGGGTATCCTCCGCCGCAATCAGGCCGACAGAGGAAAGAATCTCCTGTGCCCGCGGCGACAGATCTCCCAGGTTTCCAATCGGTGTTGCTACCACATACAGTGTCGGCACAGTTAGCTCCTTTCCTCCGGAATCTCCAGATTCCACTGCGACTCAAGCCGCTCACATCCCCGAAGCATGGCACTGTGAGACCTTGAATTCTGCAGAATTTCCTCCTCAGAGGGTTTCTGGTGATCCAGAAGCCTCACCTGAGGCGTCCGGCCGCAGATACAGACCGGTATGCGCGGCGGGCATTGACAGGGACTGGCCATAGTTCGCATGGTCTGCTTGACAATCCGGTCCTCAAGCGAATGAAAAGTCAGAACCACCAGGCGTCCCCCGGGCAAAAGCATGCGGGTCATTTCCATCAGTACCCGCCGGAGCGGTTCCAGTTCATCATTGACTGCAATCCGAAGTGCCTGGAACGTACGCCGTGCACTGTGTCCCGGATCCTTGTTCCGAACAGCCCGCGGAATAGCCGCATCGACGCAGGCCACCAGATCGCCGGTTGTGTGAAGCGGCTGACGCTGTCTGTGCTCTGCGATGATTTCAGCAATCCGGACAGCCCACTTTTCTTCCCCGTATTCCCGAAGAATCCGGGCGATCTCTTTCTTCGGCCATGTATTGACGATCATTTCGGCGCTCAGTTCCGCACTCTGGTCCATCCGCATATCCAGCGGTGCATCCACATGATAGGAAAAACCTCTCTCCGCCGTATCCAGCTGATAGGAACTGACCCCCAGGTCCAGCAGAAATCCGTCCACCCGGTCCACCTGTTCCGCCGAAAGCAGTTCTGCCGCATCATGGAAATTTCCATGCAAAGCTGTAAAATTCGGATAGCCGGAAAGTCGTTCCCGTGCAGCGGCAAGCGCTTCCCGATCCCGGTCAATTCCATACAGGTGTCCAGTTCCCCCGAGTCGTTTCAGAATTTCCTCACTGTGTCCTCCGCCTCCCAGGGTTCCGTCCACATAGATTCCATCCGGTTTTACATCCAGCAGATCGACCGTTTCTTTCAGCATCACACTGACATGTTCAAAAGGCACGGTTTTCTCCTCCTTCGCTTCCGGCATACTTTCCACACAGATTCTCCATATCCTCATAAGCAAAAATATGTGTTATTATATCCGATTTTCCTCTTCTGCCACAATGCCTTTTTTTCGATTTTTCCAATTCGTATCCGCAGACAGTTTTCTCTGTTCCACGGACACATAAAATCCGGTCTGTCCTCACACGCATGAGCGCAGAACAGACCGGTCTGTTATCGTTTAGCCGAATCAATTACATGGACTGTTTCAGTTCTTCAATCCGACTCTCAAGTTTGGACAGTTTATCACGATTAACCTGCAGCTTTTCCTTTTCCTGTTCCACCAGTTTTGCCGGTGCTTTGGAGGTAAAGCCCGGATTATTGAGCTTGCCTTCACTCCGGGCAATCTCACCTGCCACAGAATCCCGTTCCTTTTCCAGACGGGCAATCTCCTTTTCAAAATCCACCAGGTCACCCAGAGGAATGAATACCTCAGCAGCCTCTGACACACAGGATACTGTCTTTCCGGGAGCTGCCTCCTCCTTTTCGAGGATACGGACGTTGCTTGCCCACGCAAGACGAATAAAGAGTTCTCCCGCAGACTCAAGCGCCGCTTCCCATCCGCTCTTGGGACGGATGAGCAGGTGTGCCCGCTTGCCGACTGCCACGTTCATCTCCGCGCGAAGATTCCGGACTGACTTGATTACCTCCATGATCCCTTCCATGGCTTTCGCTGCATCAGGGAACATGTACCGTTCTTCCGCCTCAGGCCAGTCAGACAGCATGATTGTCCCCTCTGTCCCCGGAATGTACCGGTACACAGCATCCGTAATGAACGGCATGAAAGGATGCAGCATTTTAAGAATGGCTATCAGGGTATGACGCAGTACTGCCAGTGCTGCAGGCCGCTTTTCCGGATCATTCAGCTCCACTTTGGAGAGCTCGATGTACCAGTCACAGAATTCCGACCAGATAAAGTCATACAGTTTCTGTGCTGCCAATCCAAGATCATACCCCTCAAAGTGTGCCGTAATTTCCTTTTCCACCTCACCGAGGCGGGTCAGAATCCACTGATCTGCCAGAGTAAACGTCTTTCCTTCCAGAGTCTCCACTTCGCCGTTGATGTTGCTTAGAACAAACCGGCTGGCGTTCCAGATCTTGTTTGCAAAATTCCGTGCGCTTTCCACCTTGTCATCCGAGAAACGCATGTCATTTCCCGGGCTGACACCGTTCACCAGAGAAAAGCGAAGGGCATCTGCACCATACTTGTCAATGACCTCGAGCGGATCAACGCCATTTCCAAGAGATTTGCTCATCTTCCGTCCCTGTGCATCCCGGACCAGGCCATGAATCAGCACCGTATGGAAGGGGGGTTTTCCCATCTGCTCACAGCCAGAGAAAATCATACGGGCAACCCAGAAGAAGATGATGTCATATCCTGTGACCAGTACACTCGTCGGATAGAAATAGGCCAGGTCTTCCGTCTGCCTGGGCCAGCCCAGCGTGGAAAACGGCCACAGGGCAGAGGAGAACCAGGTATCCAGCACATCCTCATCCTGTGTCAGATGCACACTGCCGCACTTGGGACAGATTTTCGGTGTTTCTCTCGCCACAATGGTCTCACCACAGTCATCACAGTACCAGGCCGGAATCCTGTGTCCCCACCAGAGCTGACGGGAAATGCACCAGTCACGGATATTTTCCATCCAGGTCAGATAGTTCCTTGAGAAACGCTCCGGCACAAATTTCGTCTCGCCGTTTTTGACGCACTCAATTGCCGGCTTTGCCAGCGGCGCCATACGGACAAACCACTGTTTGGAAACCATCGGCTCAATGGTCGTATGGCAGCGATAACAGGTTCCCACTTCATGCCGCAGTTCTTCCGTCTCCTTCAGACAGCCCGCTGCCTCGAGATCCCGGAGGATTGCCTTCCGAGCCTCCAGGGTGGTCATCCCGGCATACTTTCCGCAGTCATAGACCGTCGGCTCATTCACCGCTGCCCGGCCGCTTTCAAACAGCTCGCGGGCTTCCGCTGCTTCCCTGGCACCGGTCATACGTCCGTCATATGTAAAGACACGCACAATTTCAAGATTGTGACGCTGGCCTACTTCAAAGTCGTTCGGGTCATGCGCCGGGGTGATCTTCACCACACCGGTTCCCTTGGTCATATCGGCATGCTCATCACAGACAATAGGAATTTCACGTCCGACCAGCGGCAGAATCACATGACATCCATGCAGATGTGCATACCGCTCATCCTCGCCATTGATGGCCACTGCCGTATCGCCCAGCATGGTCTCCGGACGGGTTGTTGCCAGTTCCAGCATCTCTCCGGTTTCCTTAACCGGATAGAGAAGATGCCAGAAATGACCGTTCTGCTCCTCATACTCCACCTCAGCATCCGAAATGGACGTCTTGCAGCAGGGACACCAGTTGATCATCCGGTTGCCTCTGTAAATGAGATCCTTCTCATACAGACGGTTGAATACCTCAGTAACAGCCTCTGAGCAGCCCTCATCCATGGTGAAGCGCTCTCTTGACCAGTCACAGCTGTTTCCCATACGCCGCGTCTGCCGGACAATCCGCCCGCCGTATTCATTCCGCCAGGCCCAGGCACGCTTGAGGAACTCCTCGCGGCCCACGTCCTTTTTTGTCAGACCTTCCTTGGCCATTGCCTGCACAATCTTGACTTCTGTGGCAATACTGGCATGATCCGTCCCCGGCAGCCAGAGTGTCGGATCCCCTTTCATCCGGTGATACCGGGTCAGGCTGTCCTGAAGAACACCATCCATAGCATGTCCCATATGCAGCTGGCCGGTAATATTGGGCGGCGGCATCACAATAGTAAAGGGTTTCTTTCCCTCCACCCGGTGGGCAGTAAACGCACCGGAACTCTCCCACTCCTGATAGAGTTCCGTCTCAATTGCCTGAGGATTGTATACCTTCTCCATCTCAGGCATCTTCTTCTCGTCCATCTTCTTCAAATCCTTTCTTATCTGTCGGATCATTCAGCAGTTATCGCAGTCTACAGGCAGATTGTCAGTGCCGCCCCAACTGCACAGAGGAGAATTCCCGCCAGCTTGACAGCAGGCACATGGTCTTCCTTCCCGGCAATTCGACCTGCCCCAAAGGTCAGCACGGCTCCTGCCAAGAGCACTGCCAGTCCCGGAATCATCACCGGCGAAAGATTCATATGCATGTTCTCATCTCCTCTCCTCCCGACTCGAACGGGATAAAAAAACAGATGTGCTTCCAAAAAGGACGCACATCTGCGTGGTACCACCTTTATTCGCATGCCAGGCATGCCTCAATGCGCTTTACGGGGCGCACCCCTGCGGACTACTCTCATCACCCGCGCTCTCCCAGACGACCTTCCACCGCATCATACCGGACACCTTTCACCATGGAGTGTCCTCTCTTCAGGCTGATTGCCGTGTACTCCTTCTGTTCTCCGAGCAACTGCGTGTATTATATCCATCCTCCACAGCCTTGTCAATCGTCTGAAAGGAAAATTCCCGTTCCATCGGCCGGCAGATAATGGAGCTTCTGCAGGTTTACGTGCTTCGTCCGGTCCTGCAGACCAGACGGCACAGGCTACGAAGCATTTCTCTGCACTCCGTCCCGGATATCTGCGGCCTGATCGGAATGCTTCCGACAGGAAGTAGCAGTTCCGCCTTCCGGCATCGTTCCCTTCTCTGTTTTTCAGAAAAGCACCTATCAGAGAATAAACCGCTTCATGTCTCTTGAGGCAATATCGCTGCCCAGATGTTCCTTCACATAATCGCCGTTAATAATCACATCCACATCCGGCATATCTCCAGCCGCGTTGAACGAAATATCCTCCAGGACCTTTTCGAACAGCGTATGAAGCCGTCTTGCACCGATATCCTCTTTGCTTTCATTCTCATTTTCTGCAATTTCCGCGAGGACGTCCAGCGCTGATTCCTCAAACTTGAGATGCACATGATCGACTGCCAGTAGTGACTCATACTGGCGGGTCAGTGCATTGTCTGTCTGGGAAAGAATGGCCTTGAAGTCCTTCTTCGTCAGAGGATTCAGAGTCACGCGAACCGGGAAACGGCCCTGCAGTTCGGGAATCAGATCTGATACTTTTGCCACATGGAAAGCTCCGGCTGCGATAAACAGCATGAAATCTGTTTTAACCACACCATACTTGGTATTTACCGTGCTTCCTTCTACGATGGGCAGAATATCCCGCTGAACGCCTTCACGGCTGACATCCGGCCCGTTGTTGTTGCGGCCGGCTACCTTGTCAATCTCATCAATGAAGATGATTCCGTCCTGCTCTGCACGGCGGCACGCTTCTTCCTTGACCGCATCCATATCAATCAGCTTGCCTTCTTCCTCGGCAATCAGAATCCGGCGGGCCTCCGACACTTT